>JACQXS010000117.1 GCA_016208615.1 Candidatus Stahliibacteriota bacterium
GATTAAGCTTATATTTTACCCACTCCATCCTTTTTTCATCCCGTGGCATTATAAATGTTCTGCCAATATACCTATTCTTAATAAGCCCTTCGCTATTTCGGACGCCCAATGTTTCGGCTATCCCGACTGCTGTTGTGCGCGCCGTATCAGGGATAGGGATAACAACATCTGGCTTAATACCGCGTTCCTTTATAGATTTTGCCAACTCCTGCCCCAGCTTAAATCTTGCTTCATAGACGCTCATATCATCCATTACAGAGTCGGGGCGTGCAAAATAGATATATTCAAAAATACAGTGCTTGGGAATTTTTTGGGGCTTTATCACTACGGAGTGAACCTTCCTTTTAGTATCCACAAATATAGCTTCACCGGGTAAAACATCTCTCATCTCTTTATACCCCAGTATATCTAAAGCTACTGATTCCGATGCAAAACAAACTCCTTTCTCTGCAATCCCAAACTTTAATGGCTTTATCCCGTAAGGGTCGCGGAACCCAAGTAATCCCTTTCCCGCAATAAAACAGACACAAGAATAGCTACCATTTACCTTTTCCATTAGTTTAGACACTGCCTCTATTATTAATGGTAAAAGCAATCCCCTTTTATCCCTGCCCATAAAGCCACTTATTTCACCTATTTGGGCAGCAAGTAAATTAAGTAGCAACTCAACATCATTCTCTGTATTTATATGACGGTGATATTTATTGACCAATAGATCTTTAAGTTCAGCATAGTTTATCACATTACCATTATGCGCCATAGCTATACCAAAAGGTGAGTTAGTATAAAATGGCTGCGCATCTTCCGGGTCACCTGCCCCAATTGTTGGATACCTTACATGTCCTATGCCAATGCTACCTTTAAGTCTTTGTATATCTTCTGACTTAAATAAACTCTGCACAGTTCCTTTGCCCTTTTTTAAGTAAAACCTGCCCTCTGAGGTTGAACCTCTTTCGTAAGTTACAATTCCTGCGGCATCCTGCCCGCGGTGTTGCAATGCGATTAAGCCAAGCCATATCTCAGGGGCTATATCTTTTTGATTATATATCCCAATAATCCCACACATAAATCAAAATCCTAAATCCCAAGTCCCGCTTTCTTCGGGATCCCGATGTGGCGGGACTCTAAATCCTAAACAATATCAAATCCCAAAATTCAAATGTCAACTTGAGAATTGCTTAATTGTTATATTATATTTTGCTTTTGAAAAGTCAAGTAATTAAAAATAAGGGTATATTGCTACTTGTAGATAGAGGCTTCATACCTTATGGATAGCAGTATGAGTGACATCCGAGAGCGCCTCTTTCAAGCACTCAGAAAGGGTAGGATGAGGAAAAATAAGATGCCCAAGTTCTTCAACAGACATCCCCTTTTTCACACCTATAATCCCTATGAGAATAAGGTCAGCTGCATTATGGCCTACAATTTGCATACCCTTAATCTTACCATCCTTATCAGCCACCACTTTTACAAATCCTGTAGTCTCTTCAATACATAGCGATTTGCCTACTCCTTGGAATCTGTATTCACCTATTTTAGCTTCCGGAATTTCACTCTCAAATTTACCGACCCACGCTATTTCAGGATGCGAAAATATACAATAAGGCACCGCACTGTAATCCATTAGACTTTCTAATTTCCCACACGCATTTTCTATGGCTACGATAGCTTCGGCTGATGCCTTATGGGCAAGTAATGGTGGACCAACTACATCACCAGCAGCATAGATATCAGGAATAGTTGTTTGCATTTTATCATTTACTACGATTTTCTTATCCTCTATCTTTAAGCCCACTTCTCCAAATTCAGCAGCATTGGGAGTTCTTCCACAAGCTACTATCACTTTATCAGTAGTTATTTTATCCCCATTTGAAAGGTAGGTAATAACACTATCTTTGCTTATTTCTATCTCACTTACTTTACTACCTTCTATTATACTCACTCCTTTGGAAATTAGACTACTCCTAATAATATCTATGATTTTATTATCTTTTATCTCAGGCAATATACTCGTCATCATTTCAACTAATGTCACTTTAACTCCCAAGCCACAAAAAATAGTCGCCATCTCTATCCCTACTGCTCCTCCTCCTATGATTAAAATACTACTCGGTAAAGAACCCATATCTAATGCTTCATCTGAGTTTAGTACCTTATCGTGGTCTATAGTAAATGGCACTAATGGAGATGACCCAGTACAAATTAGTATAGATTTCGCCTTTACTTCTTGAACTCCTATTTTTATAACTCCTGTCTCTTTTATACTTGCATCCCCTTTTAACACATCTACCCCATTCTGTTTTAGTAAATAGCTAACCCCTGATGTCAGCTTTTTCACTACACTCTTTTTCCTGCTCATTACTTTTGAAAAATCAATCTCCGGTGTTCCCACATTTATGCCAAACCGATTAGCAGTAGCTATATTTCTTAAACTATCTATACTCGCAAGAACACTTTTAGTTGGAATACATCCCCTGTTTAAACAAATACCGCCTATATCTCCCTTCTCTATAACACAGACTTTCTTACCAAGTTGCGACCCTCTAATCCCAGCTACATAACCCGCGGGCCCACTACCTATTATGGCAATATCATACATATTAAAAATTAAAAGGTTAAATAGTTAAATGGCTAAATATTGACCTATCCCGCCTTTGACGGGATATACGACATTTATTTAACCAACTACCATTTACTATTTAACCAATTTATATCTATTCTTGTAACGAGATTGCACTTGCTGGACAGGAATCCATTGCCTCTTGACAATCACAGCCATTGCAACCCTCAGCATCTATCAGATGTGCCTTTTCATCATCTTGAATCTGAAATGCATCCGGACATAAAGATTCACATACTCCACACCCTGTACACAACTCTTCATTTATTATTATACGCATCTCCCCTCCCTTCTTACAAACATATTCTAAATCTTCTTTAACTTATCTACCTTCCATTGATATAAAAGAAAAATAGTAGCATTACCCTCTACTTTTGCCGGATACTTATCCCCTTCGCCCTTATCACCTATAAAAATGTGCTTTTCAGTATTATCTGTAAATACTATTTTTACTTCAAACTCGGGCTCAAACTCCTCTTTCCCAAACCCATCAGCCCTAAAATTACCAAGCATACTGAGAATTGGATTAACTTTACTTGCCTCGATTATTGTATCAGCATTTGTCCACCCCGCATCAGTACGCACTATCTTTTGTTCCCCTAAATCCATTTCAGCTACTTTATTTGTATCAAAAACTAATATAGTATGGTCACGCCAATCATCTGTATTCCTATACACCATATATTTGGATACTCCCGTAGATAAGTATATTTCATTTTTTGGTGGAAATCTAATATACCAGTGCATAAAATCACCCGCCATCTTCCCTATAATCAGTTCTTTTGACTTATTATCCCAAAATACTTTTATCCTTATCCCATTTTCACCTACTTCTAAATTCTCCTGTTTCTCTTTTCGTGATGATACTGCCTCACCTATTTCTAAACTTTTGAGTGCCTCTAATAAACCATTAAATGCTACCGTATCAACTGCATACTCCGCCGGCTTCACTATTTTCCATCCTGAGGTCGCACCTCCTGAGGTCGCACCTCCTGAGGTCGCACCTCCCTCCGCTCTCTTTTCAAATACACAAGTAGTGTCTCTGCCTTCTACCTCTATTTTAGTAAGTTCCTTGTTAGCAAATGGGGTTTTTGACGATGGTCTATTTTGAACTACTATGTAAATACCCGCACCAAAAGCCAAGAGAATAAAAATCAGCAGCAATACCTTTAATGACTTAAATTTCATACACTCTTTTTGCCCTTCTTTTCCATCTTACAAATCCTATAACAATTAAGCATATACTGGGCAATAATGTATTTATTACCTTCACTGCTCGCTTCTTACCTACCGAAGTTGGGCGTAATGGACGCTCTGATACTCCTTTTGACCGAATAGCAATAAGGTCCTCATCCTGAGCCAACCAATCTATTGTATTCAAAAAGAAAGCTATATTAGCCGCCGAAGCATACCTACCTTCAACTACTCTGGCACTACCCACAACTATCATTCTTGATGGCTTATCTATATATGTAGCTAAATTAAATGGTCCCTTCTCTTCATCAAGAGTGGGCAGATATTGCTGCATTGGATTTAATGAAGAATACTCTTTTTTAATCCAACTCCTCTTAGATGACTTGGCTATCGGTGTCCCACCCTCTACTGCAGCTACAAATGGAAATACCATACTTTCAAGTCCACGAACTATTGAATTATCACGACTGAAATCTGTTACCTTAGGAAAGAATGGGTATGGCACAAAGTTCTGCATCCTAAAGGAGCCACGCTGCATTGTAATGCCGACTACTTGATTTTGAATATCCAACACTATACCATTTTTAAGTCTAATTCCATACATTGATAGCAAATTATCCAACCCTGTCGTCACCTTTGTTCCAAAGAATCTATCAAAATCTACTTCTATGGGGTCAACAAAAAAGGCACATGTCCTATTACCCGCAATTGCTTCCTTTATTCTTAACACTCCTGTATCACTGAATGCTGTTTTAGGTCCAAGGATAACTAAACTTGCCGCATCAAAAGGAATTAATTCTGAATCAGGATTTATAGTAGCTATTTTATATTGTTCTCTTAATTTAGTAATCAATCTTTCATCTACCTCAACTTCATTGTGTCCCTTAGTAAAAACTATCTGCTTCATCTCTTTGGAGGTAAGTTTTTTTATCCTACTCGTAATATCGTATTCAAGACTATTTATATCCTCTATAACTGGAATTACTTCCTTTTTCTCATTATACAGGATAGTAAGTCCCATATATCCTTCTTTAACTCCATATTCGCCTTCTTTTACTTCTGTAACCTGTAATGGAAATATACCTGCACGCTGAGCTTCTATTTTAACCTTCTCATCTTTGGGGTCAATGAAATCAAACTTCAGCTTATTATGGGATTTGGTACGATATTCAGTTAAGATGTCTTTAACATATTTACTCCTTACATTATAAGGGAAGGGCAATTTGTCAGTTATGTATGCGGACACTATAACAGGGTCTTCTAACTTCCTAACCATCTTAATAGATGCCTTTGAAAGTGAATATACATTACCAGATGTCAAATCAAAGCGGACAAATAAACTATACGAAAGAAAGTTTAGAATAACTATTATGCCCAAAACTATACTAACTGCTATCCCTGATAGTACTCTTTGCTTTGTCCTTCTATAAAAATAAAAGGCAAAGCTTAAGAAAAACGCTATCATAGACAAGAAATAAATTACACTCCTTGAATCAATAACACCTCTGCCAAGTGATTCAAGGTGATAATCTACACTTAAATACTGGACAACTGACACAATTGTCGAAGGAACAACTACTAAAACCTTGCCTAACATAAAGAATATAAAGCATAGCACGGCACTTACTATAAATGCCACTACCTGAGATTTAGTAAGCGAACTCGCAAATATACCCACAGATGCAAAACCCGCAGCTAATAGCACCAACCCTATGTAGGAACTGACGACAACCCCAAAATCAATAGGACCCATAAATTTAATAGTGATAGGATAGATAATAGTACAACCGATACCTATGACAACTAATGTTAATGCCGCAAGATATTTACCCGTTATTATTTCCCAATCTCTAATAGGCATAGTAGCAAGAATTTCACTCGTCCCTGCTCTTTCCTCTTCAGCTAACAGACGCATTGAAATAGCAGGTATAAAGAAGAGAAAAAATAGAGGTGCAAAATTGAAAAAACTATCTATAGTAGCTTGATTGGACAAAAAAAGTCCACTCACAAAAAACCATCCCGATAACGCTACCCACGCACAAAGAACAATATAGGCAGTCAGAGAATTAAAATAACCCCTCAATTCTCTTAAAAATATAGTCCTTATGTTTTTCATTATAGTTCTGCTATTATTCTCTTCATTCTACACAAATCCTCTACTTAAAATATTCCAAAAGATTTAAGCACTTCGGCTAATTTAGGCTCTTTTGATGCATATTCTTTAAGAACTTTTAATATCATCATATTACTTTCTTTCAATTCTTCCGTTTTTCTTGATTGCTGGAATAAGTGTTGTCCTTCTATCCCATACAATATAACCAAACAATGCGATAATCATAGTAAACAGTATCCCAAACCCCCATAGCATTGTAACTTGAAGGTCATCTATCCTCTTACCAAGACTCGTATTCATATCATCTATTCTCGTATTCATATCATCTATTCTCTGATTTAGTGCTTTTTGTCCCTCCTCTAATCGGGTTAATCGTTCAATAATTTCTCTATCTGTAATTCTACCCTGTTGCTCTCCTTGGGATAAAATTATTGCCGTAAGAAGAAATATGGGTATCATATTATTTATCGTCTGTTGTTAGTTCTCTGAATACATTCTCAAGCGATACTACTCGGCGATGCATATCTATCATTGTCCATTTATTTGCTACACAGAGATTAAAAATTGTCTCTCTGGGATCTGCTTTGGCTTCTATTTCGTATGAAGTTATTTCTCCATCTTCTTTTATTTTAATCCCTATAATTCCTGGTTGTTCTCGCATAATCCGTAGCACATCTTCTTTGGGGGCTTTTATTTCCACATCCACCATTTCCATCCCTTTGGACAACTTAAAAAGCTCTTCCTTTTTAGCATCAGCCACTATTTTGCCCTTATTTATGATTAAAATACGCTCACAGGTCGCCTCTACTTCTGATAATCTATGAGTAGAAATAAGCACTGTCTTCTCTTTACCAAGCTCTTTTATGAGACCCCTAACCTCTACTACCTGATTTGGGTCAAGCCCCTCAGTCGGCTCATCCATTATTAAAATATCAGGCTCATGTAAGATAGATTGGGCTAATCCCACTCTCTGTCGATAACCTTTGGAAAGCTCTCCTATGGCTTTTCCTATAACATCTTTAATTCTACATCTTTCAGCTACTTCTTTTATCCTATTATTCAAACCCTCCACATCCCTTATAGTACCCACAAATTGCAAGTACTCAATTACTTTCATTTCATTGTAAAGAGGATTACTTTCCGGCAAATATCCTATTTTACTTTTTGCTTCTATTCCCTGTCCTTCTATATCATAGCCCGCTATCTTGCAATCCCCTTGACTCGATGGAAAATAACCCGTCAATATCCTAAGCGTTGTTGTTTTACCTGCTCCATTAGGACCCAAAAATCCCACTACCTCGCCTTTCTCTATACTAAAAGATATGTTATCAACTGCCTTAAACATTCCATATCTTTTAGTTAAATTAGCAACTTCTATCATTTTGCAGTATTTTATTTACTTTTTTCCCATTGTCAAGAGAAAAAATAGTTGCATAAAGAAAAAAGTGTGTTAAAATAATAGAACTTATTATGCAAATCCTTATCACTGGCGTAGCTGGATTTATTGGAGCTAATGTAGCAGAAAAACTTTTACAACTCGACAACAGTATTATTGGCATAGACAACCTAAATGATTATTATGATGTTAGACTTAAAGAATGGCGCCTTTCGCAACTCTATAAATATACTAATTTTAAGTTCTATAAACTGGATATAGAGGACTACAAAGCTATGCTCCCTATTTTCAAGTCCCATAACTTTGATGCCCTTATAAATGAAGCCGCACGCGCAGGAGTCGGATATTCCATTCAAAACCCTTATATCTACATCAAAACTAATGTATATGGAACGCTTAATCTACTTGAACTTTGCAAAGCTCATCTAATTAAAAAAATCATCATCCCTTCTACTTCTGCTCTGTATGCAGGACAACCTATGCCCTTCAAAGAGTGGCTACCCGTCAATACTCCTATTTCTCCTTATGCTGCTTCCAAGAAAGCCGCCGAAGCTCTCGCTTACACTTATCATCACCTATATAACATAGATGTCTCAATACTCAGGTATTTCAGTGTCTATGGCCCAGCTGGTAGACCGGATATGAGTATTCTTAGGTTCATTAAATGGACTATGGAAAATAAACCTATTGTTGTATTTGGGGACGGCAACCAAAGTAGGGATTTCACATTTATAGAGGACATTGTTGACGGTACTATAAATGCCCTACGACCGCTCGGTTATGAGATTATAAACCTAGGCCATCATACTCCTTATACATTAAATTATGCTATACAGATAATAGAACAATATCTTAACCAGAAAATACATATCATCTACAAAGAGTTCAGCAAAGCGGATATTAAAGAAACTCTGGCGGACATAACTAAAGCCAAAAAACTATTAAACTGGGAACCCAAAACTTCACTCGAACAAGGTATCGTCAAACTTATTCAATGGATGCAGCAAAACTGGAACTGGTTTAAGGACATAAAATTATAATATTAGCTTCTATGCTAAATACGGAAAAACATGCCTAGATATTAAAGTAGCTCTATTTACTCTCATATTCCTCTCCCCTTTATTACTGCTCCTATCTATAGCCATTAAATTAGATTCCCAAGGACCCATTTTCTTTTATTCACCTCGCATCGGTAAAGCAGGTAAAATCTTTATGCTCCTCAAATTCCGTACCATGATACCGAATAAAAAAACTGAACTCCTTCAATTTACACCAGGTAATAATCAAAGAGCAACTCGACTGGGCAAAATCCTAAGACTAACTAAATTAGACGAACTACCCGCCTTCTTCAATGTCATAAAAGGAGAGATGTCTATTGTAGGACCAAGACCGGAAGTCCCTAAATATCTTAATTCCTATACTGGAAAATTCGCTAAAATACTTACACTTAAACCAGGCATTACTGACCCTGGCTCTATTAAATACAGAAACGAAGAAAAATTACTCGCCAATTCCTTTAACCCCGAACTACTCTATCTACAAACTATACTCCCAGATAAATTAAATCTTAACCTATCTTACCTAAATTCAATCTCTTTCAAACACGACCTTCTCATCATCTTTAACACCTTCAAAGCCATCCTCTTCAAAAGATAAAATCACAGATTCCCTCACCCTCCTATCCACTCTTTTTTCCGATCCTCCCCTTCCTTCCTTGAACCCTTGAACCTTGAACCTTCCCCTCTCACATCCCTCAATCCCACTCCAATTCCCTCTTATTTCCATCCTCCTTCCTCATAACAAATTTATTCCGCTATTTTATCCTCATTATCCCGTCACTCAAATAAAAATCGCATCCACTCCTGCTTTACTACTTTTTTTATCCAATTCCGCCACAGGTATAAGCCACTAATAAGCCACTAACAAGCCGTACCAAACCCGTCTCAACTCCATCACTACTTTTTCCGTCATCTCCTCGTTGACCCCATCCAACCACCCAACCCAGCGGGACATCTTACTACTTCCTTCCCCCTACCCAGCCCCCAAAAACTCTACCTTCTCTTTATACACTCGCATTAATGTTGTTTTAAGCACCAAATTATCCAAATCCTCTAACTCAGGGTCCTCTTCTATTATCTTAAACGCTATACCCCTTATATGGGCTAATAAACGCGTATCTAATACAGATGTAGCAAACTTCATTCCAGGCAACCCATGCTGCTTAGTGCCAAAAAACTCACCTATCCCTCGCAACTCCAAGTCCTTTTCTGCCAACTTGAAACCATCTTCCTCTCGCACTATACTATTTAACCGCTCCTTTCCTATTTCACTCACTCCCCTCGGAGAGACTAATATACAAGTTGCCTTTCCCACTCCTCGCCTTAACCGACCCCTTAATTGATGCAACTGTGCCAAGCCAAACCGCTCACTATGTTCTATCACCATACAACTCGCATTCGGTACATCTATGCCTACCTCAATAACAGTAGTCGCCACTAATACATCCAATTCCCCGTCCCTAAATGCCCCCATCACCCACGCCTTCTCCTTATTATTCATCCTCCCATGCAGAAGCCCTACCCTATATTCTTTCAACACTCCCGCCCTCAAATTCTCATACTCAGCTACCGCAGCCTTTACATCCAACTTCTCCGTCTCTTCTATCACAGGATACACTACAAACACCTGGGCTCCTTTCCTTATCTCGGAAATTACATACTCCCACACTCCTCCTATCTTATCCTCATATACCCATCGAGTCTCTATCTCCCCCACCCCAGGCGGCATCTCGTCTATCACTGATATATCCAAATCACCATATACAGTTAATGATAATGAACGAGGAATGGGGGTCGCAGTCATCACAAGCACATCTGGCGAACCCGCCTTATTCACTAACTTGAACCGCTGCTCTACTCCAAACTTATGCTGCTCATCTATCACCACAAGTCCAAGATTATGAAACTTCACCACACCTTCTATCAAACTATGTGTCCCTACTATTATATTAGCAGTCCCTTCTCCTATACTTTGTTGAACTTCCTTTTTAGCCAAACCACTCTGACTACCCGTCAATAATTCCACTCTTATTCCTATTATACTCAAATACTGATATAAGTTAAGATAGTGTTGTTCCGCAAGCACTTCGGTAGGTGCCATCAGAACTGCCTGATAACCCGACTCCACCGCCTTTAACATAGATAAGATAGCGACTATTGTTTTACCACTCCCCACATCACCCTGCAATAATCTATTCATCCTATTCCCGCTCTCCATATCCACATATATCTCGCTCAGTGCCTTAGATTGGGCAACAGTAAGCTTAAACTCCATTCCCCTCCCCGAGTAGGTGCGAGCCCCATGACCCACACTCATTCCCGTCTTGTTGACAAATCCCGTCTTGGCGGGGGCGGGAGCCCCCTGACCCGCACTCGAGACAGCAGGCGGGACAGACGGGGTATTCTCTTCTTGCCCTTTGAACTTTGAACTTTGAACTCTTGAACTCTTGAACTCTTGAACTCTTGAACCTTGAACTCCATTGGGATTTGGAATTTTGCCCTCTGTCCTCCATATTCTGTCTTCCACCTTCCAACATTGGAATTTGGAATTTTGACTTCTGTCCTCCATCTTCTGCCTCCTGTCTTCTGCTACAGAAGCAAGAAACTTTTGTCCCAACTTCCCGCACCCCTTGAAACTAATCCCAGTAGCCTGTATCTGCTTCCTCCGAATAGCTACTAAAATCTGTAACCAAAACAATTCCTCAAACTCTAATCTCTTACGCGCCATACCCGCATATTCAAGCGTAAGCGGAAAATGTAATCCCCGTATTGCTTCGGCCCGCCCCAACAGTCCCTCCGCTTCTACTATAGAATTTGGCAATGTCTCAGGTATCTTTACTTCCAATGCCTTCCTGACTATCTTCCTGATATATCTATGCGTCAACCACTGCGAAAGCGGATACATCGGTAGCAATCCTTCCTTTTTTAGGGTAGGTTGAAACCCTCGCTTCAACTCTTCAGTCCCACAATCTACAAAACTAACACCAGGATTAACTAACTGCAACTCATTTCCCCATATTGATACCTGCCCCTCTACCTCTATCAATTTATTGTATTCAAATTTAGCCCTCGCCTTCTGGGGATAATTAAAAAAACTAATACTTATTTCACCTTTGAAATTTGAACCTTGAACTCTTGAACTCTTGAACTCTTGAACTCTTGAACTCTTGAACTCTTGAACTTCATTGAAATTTGTCCCGCTTTTTTCGGGATCCCGCATTTGCGGGAGGATTTGGGATTTTGCCCCCCATCCTCCGTCCCCTGTCCTCTGTTTGAGATTTGAAATTTGGAATTTATTTGGGATTTGGTGCTTGGGATTTGGGAGTCTATCACTCCCGGTCCCGTCTGTTATATGAACAACAAATACAGGACCCCTGCTTGTTCTTTTAACACAAGTACCTATTATCCTACCCACCACCTGTACATCCTCATTTAGAGACACATCCTTTATAGCGCATCGCCTCACATATCTTACAGGAATAAGCATCAACAGGTCTCCTACCTTCTCTACCCCTATATTCTTTAAAACCTCCGCAGCACCAGGACCTACTCCCTTCAAATACATTACACTCGTATCAACCGTACAATTCATTAAATCTTCCCTTTTGAACCTTGAACTCTGTCCTCTTTCATCTCTCCTCTCCCCTCTTTCATCTCTCCTCTCCCCTCTTCCATCTTTCCTCTTTCCTCTTTCATCCTCCGTGTTTCTCTTACCAATATTTTATAAAACTCTAACCACTCGGCACTTGTTTTTTCCATTGCCTGCATCTCTTTTTGCACTACTTCAACATCTCCCCTCTCTATCGCCCCAGTTAGAGATTCACTAATCCCAAATCCCTTGACATTCCGTAAAGTAGAAACAGCAAGCGAAAGAATTACTTCTTCCGACTCCTTAATTCCCGCACTCGTAAGCAACTTTGCCCCCGTGTCAAGTAAAGTTAAAAAATACGAGGCTCCAAAATTTAGTGCCGCATGATACAAGGGCTTAACATCAGCAGAGATAATAATTGGTATGCCACCTATTGATTTAACTAACCTCTCCCCTATTTCAACTGCTCCCTCTATACCAAAATATGTGCCTCGCGGCAACTTACCACCCGCAAATGAACATATTGGATGCATTGATAATGATTGACTTGCACCTAATATACTTGCACCCAATGTCCCTGATGTATGAACTAACACAACATCATTGGTAGGTGCGGTCCCGCTTTCTTCGGAATCCCGCTTGTCCCGCTCCAGCGGTGGCTGTGGCGGGAGACCCCCGACATTATAGGTAGGTGAGGGTCCCTTGACATTATGGGTAGGTGCGGGTCCCTTGACATTATGGGTAGGTGCGGGTCCC
>JACQXS010000118.1 GCA_016208615.1 Candidatus Stahliibacteriota bacterium
AATGAAATAATTTCGGGCTTCACTATTAGTTTTAATAACTCCCGGATAGGCGAACGCTGTAGCCCCTGAACTCTCTCGGCAAATCTATACTTCCCTACTTTGTCCATTTTACCCCTCCTTTCTATAAAGACTATCTAACATTTCTAAACAGCCACAAAAAAATATAGGGCAGGAGTGACCCTGCCCTGTTATATCTCCAAATCGCAGAGATAAATCTTTTGGCGTAAAATGATTAAATCTCATACCCCATTATTATACCAATAACTTAAACTTTTAACTTTGTCAAGAAAAAAACTTTTGACATTTACTTTTTATTAGATTAAAATGAAAAATGGAGGTACGAAATGAAAGAATTAGCTAATTTAATAATCTCGCGATTGCCTACAGAAATCCAATACGGCGATACGCGAGTAATGTCTGAAACCAATGAAACTATAATTGTTAAAAATGGAAAAGTTGAAAATGTGGAGATTACAGAAACAAGCGGATTCGGGGTGAGGGTACTCTTAAATGGGGGATGGGGATTCGCTTCCAGTTCAAAATTAGACAAAGGAGCAGTAGATTCTATTATTAAGCAGACCATCAACATTGCTTGGGCTTCAGGGATTGCTAAATCAGCCAAAGGCGTAGAACTTACCCCGTCGCCCAAAGTAGAGGGATACTATAAAACTCCGTATAAAGAAGACCCATTCAAAGTTCCGCTGGAGGAGAAAGTAGCTCTATTACTTGAAATAGATAAGATTTTGAAACAATCACCTTATATCAAGGTAGCCGAAGCAATGATTAGTTCAAAGAGAGTTAAAAAGGTCTTTGCCTCCACTGATGGCTCAATTATTGAGCAAGAAATACTAATCTCTGGTGCCAATATAACCGCTACGGCCATAGAAGACAGCGAACTACAAATAAGGTCTTATGGGAATTTCGGGACCGCTGGATATGAGTTTGTGCGCTCGCTTGACTTGCTTGGTAATGCTCAAAGGGTAAGAGAGGAGGCAGGTTCACTATTGAAAGCCAAGCCCTGTCCCGCTGGGAAAATGGAAATAATAATTGATAGCGACCTTATGGTACTGCAAGTCCACGAATCTATTGGACATGCGGTTGAACTGGATAGAGTTTTGGGAACTGAGGCTTCGTATGCCGGCTCTTCTTTTGTAACCATAGATAAGCTAAATAAATTCAAGTACGGGTCAGAGATTGTAAATATAACTGCGGATGCAAATGTGCCAAAGGGACTGGGAACTTTTGGGTGGGATGATGAAGGAGTGCCAGCGCAAGATACTCCTATAATAAGAGATGGAATTTTTACGGGCTACCTGTCTTCAAGAGATACAGCACCTATAATTAAACGCCAAAGTTCAGGGGCTATGCGTGCAAGTAGTTGGAATCGCATCCCACTTATTAGGATGACTAATGTAAATTTAGAGCCAGGGGAGTGGAAATTGGATAATCTTATTGCAGATACTAAGAAAGGATTATTTTTGCAAACCAATAAGTCGTGGAGCATAGATGATAAAAGGGAAAACTTCCAATTCGGAGTTGAATTAGCAAGAGAGATAAAAAATGGTCAACTCGGCGAAATAGTCAAAGATGCCACCTATACCGGATATACACCCGAATTCTGGGGTAACTGCAATGCTATCTGTAATAGAGACTATTGGAAAATGTACGGCACGATGAATTGCGGAAAAGGGGAACCAGGACAAATAATGTATGTCGGCCACGGTACTACACCTGCAAGATTTAAAAATGTGCAAGTCGGTGTTTTTAAGAAATAAGTGAACTTTGAACTCTTGAACCTTGAACTTTTGTTTTTTCCCCTATTAGTTCTTAATCCTTATTGAAAATCCCGCTTGTCCCGCTCCAGCGGTGAACTTAGCGGGACCACTTACAACTTCTTTTGAACTCCTACACTCTTAATAAAAATTCATAAAAATACATAATGAAATATAAAATTTATCCCTATATTATAGACAGGATGAATAAAATGAACCCCACACTTTAGTGTGGGGTTAAAGGAGGTGAAATGGCTAAGTTTAGAACTTCTGGCATCATTCAAAGTATTAGAGGAAAAGTCGGTGATATGATATTCTCTTCATGGAAAGGAATACCAACCGCGAGAACTATAAATAAAAGAAGAAAAAGACCATCTACGCAAGAAGAAGTCAGAGTCAAAGAACATTTGATTATATTGATTCAAAGATGGAAAAAATTGACCCTGGAAGAAAAAGGACTATGGGAAGTGTACGCAAGAACATTAAACGATAGAAAATATACACCCACAACTGGAGGAATTATCAGAAACCGCAGAAAAGGGGTGATGATTGGAGTGAATGCATTTATTAAGATAAATGGACTTAAAATGTCAGTCGGCTTCCCTATATCAGATAAACCCTACCTCAGACAATCGACACCAGTATCACCGCCAAAAACTAATTTGATGAATTATGAAAAATTCAAAAACGGAAAAATAAAATTTGAAACTTGGCTCCCTCACGCTTACTATTGCAAATGCAAAGCCCAAATTTGGATTAAAGCTATGAATGGAAATGGATACCCGTACATGGCAAAAGTTGTGGATATCGACACAAACCCAACAGAAGTAGAAATTGAAAAAATTAAATTCACAAAAAGAAAAAAAGAAAAAGAAAAATACTTTAAAAGAGAAAAAGAGTTTAAGGAAATGGAAAAATGCGAAATTATGATACAAATGAGAACTATTGCAGAAAATGGAAAATCTTCTATGTCATCTGCTCTATATAGAGTAGAAGTTTATCCTAACTCTTAAACTTTTAGACTCTTAGACTTTAACTTTTTTACTTGACTTTGTGAAAAAAAGATAATAATTTATGTTTATATGTTAACAGATATAGAAATAAAAAGATTAATAGAGATAGAAAAGCAAATTGTTGAGCCTCCAAAAGAAAAAATGACCATTAGACAGGGACATTTAAGAAATGATTTCAAACTTAAGTCTATAGGTGACAAAGAGAAATTTACTGTTTATATAAGGGTTCTTGGGCAATTTAATGAGGATTTTTCGGTAGGTATGAATTATATAGATTCCGAAGGTAAATCAATTTGTCTTATCAGATATAATGGTAATCATGGAATACATAAAAATCATAGGGAAGGCGAGAGCCCCTTTGATGGTTGTCATATTCATATTACAACAGAAGAAGCAATAAGTTCAGGGGAAAGTCCCGAACATTTTGCAGAAGAGACAAGGGATTATGCAACATGGCATGAAGCCTTAATGTGTTTTTTGAAAAGAACAAATATAACAAATTCACAGGATTATTTCCCTGAAATTTATCAACCCAGATTATTTGATAAATTATGAACATAAAAACCATATTAGAAAACTTAAAAGAAGAATTTAACGATAGAATTTCTTTTAAGGAAAAAAGAAAAAATATTTATCAATTAATAATACCAATTTATTATGAAGATGGTGATATGATGGATATTTATATTCAACTATTAGAAAATGGAAGGATAAAAGTTTGTGACTTTGGAAAAACATTGATGCATCTTTCATATTCATTTGATATTGATACTGATAACAAAGAGAAAATTTTTAATCAAATTTTATCTCAAAATCATATAGAGAATAATGATGGCAACTTATATATAGATACTAATAGTAACAATTTATATAGTTCAGTAATGCAGTTATCTCAAGTTATGGCTAAAATTTCTAATATGCGTCTATACAAAAGAGAAGTAATAAAAAGCTTGTTCTTTGAATTATTTGCTGAATTTGTAACAACTAAACTACAAAAATATGAACCTATCCCAGATTATTATCCTATAGATAGGCACGAGGAATATAAAGTAGATTTTCGTTTCAACCATTGCCCTCGTCCAATCTTTCTTTTTGGCGTACCTGATTCTGCCCATGCAAGATTAACGACTATTTCTTGTCTGAAATTTCAAACAGAAAAAATTGCCTTTAGAAGTGTGGCAGTTTTGGAAAGCTTGGATTCATTAAGCAGAAAAGACCAGGCGAGATTAATGTCTGCATCCGATAAAGAGTTCTCTTCATTAGATGATTTTCAGGAAAATGCCCCCAATTATTTAGAAAGAGAATTTAATACGATATAAGATGTAACTTAAGTAATATTCCCCTTATATTATGAATAGCAGAAGCATCTATAGTTGGTTCTATGGAAAGTGACTTTAACTTTTTTGCTTGACTTTATTGTATCTTTACATATAAATTCTATAATAAGTGGAAAAAAGAGGAAGAGGATTTTGATGTCTAATGTTTATAATCTAATGTCTTTTAAAAAACAGGAGGTGGATGATGTATAAAGTCTTATTAGTTATATGTGTTGCAGTTATGGGCTGTCAACAGGACAAAGGATCTATTGCGGGGAAAGTGACGAAGGCAGGAGTAGGGCAAAAGAATGCTATTGTACTCGCCATTACAGGGGATTCGCTTACAAGTGGACAAAACATAAATCCTGATAACTTAAAGGGAACTATTGTTCTTTCTAATGATGGAAGTTACAAGATTTTACTCGTAGATGCAGGTAATTATGTTGTGGCGGCAATAAATGATAAGAATAGTAACCATACATTTGAAGATAGCGTAGATGAAATTGGCTACTTTGGACACAAAGATACTTTAACAAACTTAACTATACCCGATAAAGTGACTCTGGAGAAGGGGGAGAACAAAACAGGGGTTAATATAGATACCCTGTATGTATTACCGCATTAGATTTCTAATAATGCTTATCCGCTTTATTTGTGCGTGAACAATGGGAGGAGCAGGAATATGGAGAATGCTCTTTATTGCGGAGATAATCTTGAAGTTTTAGAAAAGATAGAGAAAGAGAGCGTAGATTTAATTTATATTGACCCGCCCTTTTTTTCTAATAGGCAATATGAAGTAATTTGGCACGATGAAGCGGAGATTAGGAGTTTTGAAGATAGATGGGAAGGTGGGATAGAAAATTATATTGCTTGGATGAAGCCGAGAGTACAATTAATGGATAAAGTCTTAAAACCAACTGGGTCATTTTATTTGCACTGTGATTGGCATGCCAACGCTTATTTAAGAATAATGATGGATAAGATATTTGAGAGAAACAATTTTAGGAACGAGATTATTTGGTATTACCGGAGATGGACAAATGTTTCAATGAATTTTCAAAGGATGCATGATGTTATTTTTTGGTACTCAAAAACCGATGATTATACATTCAATAAATTATTTCAGCCATTTTCAGACAAAACAATACATAGAAAAATAAGCAGGGACGGAATAACAAATCTTGCTAAAACGAGAGATTTAGAAAAAGGAATAGTAATGCACGATGTTTGGGATATACCTTATGTTCATTCACAATCAAAAGAACGGCAGGGTTACCCTACTCAAAAACCGGAGGCTTTATTAGAGAGAATTATTACCGCAAGCAGTAAAGAAGGTGATGTAGTATTGGATGCTTTTTGTGGCTGCGGCACGGCAATGGCAGTGGCACATCGGCTAAAAAGAAAATGGATTGGTATAGATATATCGCCGACAGCCATAAAGTTAGTAGAAAAAAGACTTAAAAAAATGGGTGTAGTGAAAGATGAGCATTATAAAAGTATTGGCTTGCCTACTACGGAAAAGGAATTGAAAAAGTTAAAGCCCTTTGAGTTCCAAAATTGGGTTATGGATGAAATGGATGCAAGAATTAGTAAGTGTAAAGTGGGAGATATGGGAATAGATGGATATTTAACTAAAACCTTGTATCACGAGAAAGCAGGGATTCAGGTCAAACAATCCGATAATGTGGGCAGAAATGTAATAGATAACTTTGAAACGGCATTAAAAAGAGAGAAATACAGGCAAGGGTATATTGTATCCTTTAGCTTTACAAAAGGGGCATACGAGGAAGTAGCAAGACTAAGAAATGCAGCCGAATTGGAAATAAAACTCATAACTGCACAGGAATTATTAGATAAACGAAAAGCGAAAGGATAGTTTATTATAGTAGTCAATGGTAAAGCGTTCAATTTTAATTACTTATTTCTTTTTTTATGGCTGTAGTTCAGGAGGTAGTCCGATGAGTGAAAATATAAGACCACCGGCTGTGGCAGGAATGTGGTATCCGGCGGAGAAACAAGAGTTGCAAGAGATGATTAGTCAGTTCTTATTGACAGCGGAAACACAAAAAATAGAGGACAAGCTATATGGGATTATAGTACCACACGCGGGTTATGAATATTCAGGCAAAACAGCAGCGTCGGCTTTTAAGCAGTTAATAGGACTAAAATATGAAACAATTATAGTTATAGGTCCCTATCACGGACCCAAACATCCTAACGCTCCGACAACTTCTTTTAGAGGAATATCTGTTTGGAATACAGGGGCATTTAAGACACCATTGGGAGATGTGAAAATAGATACAGCAGTAGCAAATCGGCTTATAGCTTATAGTGACAAGATTAAATATGTCCCCGAAGCTCATACTGATGAGCATTCAGTAGAGGCAGAAATACCATTTCTACAAACAGTGATTAAAGAGTTTAAGATAGTGCCGATAGTTATGGTTGACCAATCATATGGGACTTGTAAAATTCTATCATCTGCTATTGTAAAGGCAATACAGGAATTGAAATTGCAGAATGTGTTGATTTGCGCCTCGTCTGACTTTTATCACGGGGTTAGTTATGAAGAGTGTAAAAAGAGTACCAATAAGTCAAAAGAACTAATTGCTGACTATGATACGGATGGCTTCGCCGATGAGTTTGTTAATAAGAGTGCCGCTTGTGGGGGTGGAGCTATAATTGTCGCTATGCTTGTGAGTAAAGAGTTAGGGGGGAATAAAATTATACCCCTATCTACCACTAATTCGGGGGATATAACAGGTAATAAGAGTGGATGGGTAGTTGGATATAACTCATTCTTGATTACGGGGAGCGAAAATATTGAATGGGCACCACTTGATATGGCGGCTCAAAAGGAGTTAATTAAAATAGCCAGAGCGACTATGGAAAGTTATGTAAAGATAGGTAAGGTGATGGAATTTGACCCCCAGTCAGCTCAATTAAAAGAAAAGAGGGGCGTCTTTGTTACTATAATGACTAAAACTGGCGAATTACGCGGCTGTATAGGACACCATATAGCGAATACACCGCTGTATAAATTAGTCCCTGAAATGTCAATTGCCAGTGCGACACAGGATTATAGATTCCCACCTCTCTCCAAAGGAGAGCTTAAAAATATAAAAATAAAGCTCTCGGTCTATCTATGTGAAGTTCACCCTATAAAAGATATAAGTGAATACAAGTTAGGAGAGCACGGCATTATTATGCAAAAGGGAAACTATGGGGCTACTTTTTTACCCGAAGTCCCCATAGAAGAGGGATGGACAGTGCAAGAGACATTAAAACATCTGTGCCTAAAAGCTGGCCTCCCTCTTGATGGATGGAAGGGAGCAGATTTTTATGTCTATAAGACACAGGTGTTTGGAGAATAATAGTATTTTAGTGTCTTAGTGATTTTGTGGCAGAGTATTTAGGTTTTCTCTTTTGGCATTTGAACTTTGGTATTTGAACTTGTATCTTATTACTGTATCTTTATGAATTTCAGCTTCTGTGTCCCACCTTTGCTACTGCTTATTTTAGCAAAATAGATGCCCGATTTTTGCGGGGCTTCAAATTCATATTTACCCGCCGGAAGATAGCCATTAAATAGTTTCTTCACCATCCTGCCCGCGACATCATAAATTACAAGCTCTATATTATCTTCTTGTGGTAGATATAGAACCAGCTTTCCCTTCACAAATTGCAGTGGCATTTCCGCAGGAGCAGGTATATTTGTCTCTTCTACGCTAACTCCCGAGCAAATATAATTCATCCATACTTCATAAAGCACAGGCATATCGTCAGCTGTTTTCTTAAACTCTGCCCTATATTGGAACATTCTACCATCACCCGACAAGTCAAAACTATCAATTATATTTATTCCTGTCCTTGCATAATAGGGTCCATTCCAAGCACTTGTATCTACTCCTACGCTATCTAATCCAGCCCTC
Source organism: Candidatus Stahliibacteriota bacterium (assembly GCA_016208615.1). Classification (GTDB taxonomy): domain Bacteria; phylum Hydrothermota; class UBA3073; order JACQXS01; family JACQXS01; genus JACQXS01. Next base: position 8,034 of record JACQXS010000118.1, read on the forward strand.
CAATAAAAAGCAAGTGTACTATCTCCCGGAACACATGCCTTATAGTAAAAATAGTTCAAATCACACGAAGCTAAATCAGGGGTAGTAAGTTCAAGCACACTTGAAGAAAGCCACCCCGCTTCTGCAACTGCTGTAATCATCTGATTCTCATAGACTATATGCTCCCCAGCATCAGTTACTAAAAGGTCTATACTGGGCAGGCATTTTGGGCATAAGACATCTGTGTATATCCAATGGGCATCATATATTCCATTTGTATCTATAGCACCACTATACTTATCTATTTGAAAAGGTGTAAAAGTTAGTGGAATACTCGGGCTTTGTCTAAACCATCCTACTCTTCTACGGGTGCCCGCTATATCAGGGGAGCCATCTAAATCTATATCCGCCGCCACCGCTCCATCTGTATAATCTGGACCCGCATTTGTTCCGTCTAATGTATCTAATGTCCAATTCGTTCCGGTCCCATCATTTAGCAGCGCATAATACATATAGTTAGGTGCTGAACCATACCCTGCCAAAACTAAATCTACATCTCCATCCATATCTATATCAGAGGGCCATGAACCATCTACTTCACCTCCCAAGCTTCCCCATACTCCGTGATATACTTCAATAAATGACCCTGTGCCGTCATTCATAAAGATAAAAACATTCCTAAAAGAAGAATAGACATCCGGATACCCATCAGCATTAAAGTCCTGCAAATATGCTCGCCATGCCTGGTCATCTGCTAATGGGCTAAAATCTGTCTCTACCGGCTCTTTGGCAAAAGTCCCTCCATCATTCCTAAAAAGATAAATATCGCCTCTATTCCACCACGAACTATTATCTACTGCCAATATATCTATATCTGCATCCTTATCTACATCTGCTGCTGATACCCTATGATATCCAATCCCAGCCACACTATCTACCAAATGCCATGTCCAGGTAAGATTATTATTCTCAAACCATCCCAATGCAGATGCACCTACCACTACATCTATATCGTCATCCCCATCCATATCACAAGGATATACACACAAAGCACCGGGGGAATTGCCAATTACTTGTTTTGCAAAAGCATAGCCCCCCAAATTCTTATACCATACAGTTTCCTTGATATAAGTAGTTGTATTTGCAGAAACAGCCACAAGGTCTTTTAGACTATCATTATCTATATAGGCGCCCATAAATCCTTGGTCGTGGTCTCCTATACCGGAATTCTCTTCTATACAATGTCTTACCCAAGCCAAATAATCCCACTGCGTAGCTATTAAAGATACTTGACCCTTCGTAGCTGTTGTTACTGAATCGCTTAAATAATACTGCGTATTCCATCCCGCTACAGGACCCCATACTCCTGCTCCGCCCATCCAATCCGTCTGATACGCTATCGCCCCTATAATAACTAAAACTATACCCCACATAAACCCTCCTTTTTTTTAATAAACTTCCCTATTCTCATCAGGGACTTCCCTATTCTCATCAGGGACTTCCCTATTCTCATCAGGGACTTCCCTATTCTCATCAGGGACTTCCCTATTCTCATCGGGGACTTCCCTATTCTCATCAGGGACTTCCCTATTCTCATCGGGGACTTCCCTATTCTCATCGGGGACTTCCCTATTCTCATCGGGGACTTCCCTATTCTCATCGGGGACTTCCATATTTCTTTCGTGGACATCTGTATTCAGAGTAATCATTGCTTTACTCTTTCTCTTAATTCGGTTATCGGTTTGGATTTTGAGCTTTGACATTTGAGCTTATTTTATTATGACTATCTTTTTGCTCTCTTTATAGCCATCCGAGTTAAGAATCACAAAATATACTCCCGCTGAAACAGACCGACTATCCCAATTAACACTATAAGAACCCTTATTATGCCTTCCATCCGCAATCACCGCTACCTCTCTACCCATTAAATCATATACCCGCAAACTAATCTCACAAAAAGATGGCACACTATACTTAATTACAGAACTTGACATACTGAGACCGCTAACCGTTAACCTATCCTTGATAACCGCATCTCTTCTCTCTTCTATAGCTATATCTTTACCAACTCTTAACAACCAGAAATTACAAGTGCTGTCAATAGATGGCGATGTATAGCCGCCAACTATAAATCCTCCTTCTGCACACTCTTGCACTGACTTACCTGCATCATTACCTCCATAGCCATATGTTTCAGTCCACACCTTATTACCCTCTGTATCAGTATAAATCAGATACACATCAGACCATCCCGCCCCAAAAGACCGGGTATCTCCTGTAATTATAAATTTACCATCAGTACATTCTTTAACAGAATAACCTACATCATCACCGCCGCCACCATACATTTTTGTCCACAAACTATCATCTGAACATTGAGCTGCTGAATATCCTTCATCGTCTTCAGAAGTTCCATATGTTCTTGTCCATGAAGTATCGCCATTAGTATTGGTGCGAATAAGATAGATATCATATCTTCCTGCCCCAAAAGACCCTGTAACTCCTGTAACTATAAATCCACCATCTGAACATTGAGCTACTGAATGACCTGCTTCCCACCCATTTCCTCCGTATGTTCTGTTCCACATTTCATTACCATTAGCATTAACCCGAAGAAGCCAAACATCATATGAGTTGGTACTTGAAGAGAATATATACCCTGTAACTATAAATCCACCCCCTAAGCACTCTTGAACTGAATATCCATTCTCCCACCAAGTCCCACCGTATGTTCTTTCCCATAAAATATTGCCACTTGAATTAGTACGAATTAGGTAAAGATTTGGAATGTAAAAACTATTACCATTATGGTCTCCCATATTTCCTGACATTATAAATCCGCCATCTGAACATTCCTGAACAGAATAAATATATTCATACCTATTTCTTGTCGAATAAAGTCTTGTCCACAAAGTATCACCATTAGATTTAGTACGAACAAGATAAACATCAGTAGTATCCATCCAACTGTATTGTACATAGCCCGCAATTACAAATCCACTATCAGAACATTGGTCCACTGAGCACCCTATATCATAGTAGCTTCCTCCATAGCTACCTGTCCACAAAATACTTTGTGCCGATACCACTGTGCCTACAAATAACGCTATTAAAACTAAACTTTTCTTATCCATTTCTATCTTCCCTCCCTTCAAAATTAAAAATATGTAGGGGTAGGGCTTGTCCCTGCCCCTTATCTTGGGCAACTACAAGAGTTGCCCCTACTCTTGAACTTTTACCTAATTTTTATGAATTTCAGCTTCTGTGTCCCACTTTTGCTACTGCTTATTTTAGCAAAGTAGATACCCGATTTTTGCGGGACTTCAAATTTATATTCCCCGGAAGCCAAATAACCATTGTACACTTTTTTCTCTACCCTACCCGCAACATCATAAATTACAAGCTCTATATTATCTTCTTGTGCCATAGATAGAACAATCTTGCCATCCTTAAAATGCAACAATAAATTAGAGGTATTAGTAGGCAGTTCTTCTACTCCCACTCCCGGGCAAGTATATGTGAACCACACCTCATAAAGTACTCCAATATCAGGCCCATTCTTAAACTCTGCCTTATATTGAAATAAATGGGCATACCCGGATAAGGCAAAACTATCCACTACATTTATACCAAGCTCTGCAGGATATGGACCATTCCAGGGACGAGAGTTTATATCCGCTAAATAATAACCTGACCTCCAATAAAAACCTATTGAAGTATCGTTCGGCACACAAGCTTTATATCCAAAATACAATAAGCTACACGCTTTCATTGTATCTACTTCAACTCTAATTATACTTGAAGTCAGTTGGCCTATTTTAGCCAAACTATCATACATTCTGTTTTCAAAAACCATATGATACCCGGGACCACTTGGAGAATCGCCACCGCTACATATCATATCTATTCTTGGTGCACATTTGCACATCGGAGTAAGATAAACCCAGTGAATATCATACGGACCTTGGTCAAATACCCATATATTAAATGACATCGGTGATGATTGCCTAAACCAGGCTACTTTTACCATAGCCCCTGCTATATCAGGCCCGCCATCTAAATCTATATCCGCTGTTATGGCACCATCAGTATAATAAAAAGTATTAGTTGCGGTTCCGGGTAATGACTGGAGAGTAAAACCGCCCGCCCCATTCCCTAAGAAGGCATAATAACCCGAGTCAGGCGAAGTAACATAACCAGCGGCCACTAAATCCAAATTACCATCCATAT
>JACQXS010000048.1:0-5947 GCA_016208615.1 Candidatus Stahliibacteriota bacterium
AAGTTCAAATGTCAAAGCTCAAAGTTCAAATTAAATCCAAATGCTAAATATCAAATAAAGAGAATAATACAATGCCACAAAAACAAAAGTTCATTTCTTTTTAATTCTTGGGTTGTGTAAATATATTGGTTCTAATGACCTAATATCATCTATTTTACCTGTTATTATTCGTTCCATCGCAATTAAAGCCACACAAGATGCTCTCTGTGAATCAGGATTAGGATATATGAAATGTGCCTTACCATTTTTTAGTTTCTCTTGAATTAAATGGCGATGAATCCTTGCCCCGTCACCTATAAATATATTATCACCAGAAAGAGAATTAAGCCACTCATTTAGTATCACAGCTGAATATTCAGTAAGCCGTGTACCATTAATATCGTAAGTCGCAGTATAGACATCTCCCATCTTTGCATCCATAACTGGCATAATCTTCATTCGGTTATCGGTGTTCGGTATTCGGTTATCGGTAAAAACTCCCTTTCCTATAAGTTGATACCCATACGCAAAAGCATCCAATGTAGGCACACCAACAATGGGTTTATTGAGTGCATAAGTCAACCCTTTAGCATAAGCTAATCCTACTCTCAATCCTGTAAAACTACCGGGACCTAAACTTACCCCTATACCATCTATCTCACTTGGCATAATTCCATACTCTTTTATAATATCAATTATCCTCTCACTTTGCGGCATACCTGAATTTATAAGGGTTTCAAATTCTACAATCGGTGTTTGGTTATCACGACCAGCAGATTGAACCATATTCACTATTCCTATTCCCAAAGAATAAGTAGAACTTTCAATTCCCAATACTCTCATTTTGAAGAGGTTTAACCTCAAATTGTTTAATCGTTATCTCTCTTGAATTTTCGTTTAGTATTTTAATCTCTACACTTATTACTTTCCTTTCAGGAAGTAGTCCTTTTGCTCTTTCTGCCCATTCTACAAGACAAATACTGTCTGAGTTCTTTAAAACCTCATCTATTCCCAGTGTAATTATATCTGTTGTAGTTGACACTCTATATAAGTCTATGTGAAATATAGGTACTCTTCCACTATATTCGTGCATATAAACAAAGCTTGGGCTCTTTACCATCGCAGAGCAACCCAGTCCTTTGGCTATTCCTTTGACTAATACAGTTTTACCGACTCCCAACTCTCCATATAAAGCAACAACATCTCCTGGATTTAACTTCTTCCCCATCTGCTCGCCTATTTTTTCTGTATCCTCAGCACTATTAGAAAGTATAATATTAGCCACAACTGACTACTCTATTGCCTTTCTCAATACTTCTATTCCAGACGAGTCACCTAATAACGCCAGAGATTGTGCTGCTTCTATTCTTACTTCCCAGTTCCTATCAGCGAGGCATTCTTTTAAGAGCGATGTAACCGAAGTATCTTTCAACTGTCCTAACGACTTGACAGCCGCTACTCTTATCACTGCATGTGGGTCTCTTATGGCGTCCTTTAAAAATGGCAACAGTGTTTTCTCCTGTAATCTACCCGCAGATTCAATGGCTGCCAATTTTTCCTTCATATCAGCAGATATAATTCCATTCTTTATTGTTCTGTGTGCTATTTGAGCCGGTGTCTTTAAATATATCCATCTCCCTACAGCTATTGCAGATACAAGTATTATTAGGCATGTTATCCATATTCCTTTACGCTTATGAAGGCGTGCCAGCAAATGACGGGATTTAATTAGTTTCTCCTTAACTTCATCCGTTAAAGATGGGTTAAGCCGGCATACTTTTTCAAAATTATGTATCGCTTTTCTCCAATGGTGATGGTCAAACGCCTCTTCTGCTTGTTCAAGTATATCTATAATTTCTTGCTCCTTTTTAGTCACGCGTGCCAAAAAATTAACTATTTTGTCTTGCAAATAATTAAATGCCAATACCTCCTTATACGATTCTCTTGCAGCATCATATTCAAAGTTAGCTTCAAACTCTTCACCTTGTTTAATAAACTTTACCGCCTTCTCATAATCCTTAATATTAACTCCACAATCACTACAATAACTCCAGTCCATTGGAATATCTTTTTTGCCACAATATAAGCAGTCCATTATTTACCCCTCCTTTTAATCACTAATATACTTTCTGAAGCTGCTATTCTAACCCCTGAATCTGGGTCTTTTCGCATTATATCTTCCAGTAAGGGTAAAATACTCTTATCCCCTATGATACCTAATGCTCTAATTGCTTTAAGTCTAATATCTGCACGCATACCCTTCAAATTACCCTTTAATACCTCTATCCCTGTCTTATCCTCTATTTCAGCCAATACAACTGCTATTTCCAATTTCTCGTCCGCCGTCCCTGACTTAAGCAAATCATATAATACTGCGATTCCTTTTTCATCTCCCATCTTGGCAAGTGCCATAGCTGCTTCTCTGCCAATACGCTTTTCTTCATTTCCCAGCAATCCCCTCAGTGGTGGAACAGAAGTTACCCTTCCAGCCCTTCCCAAAGATTTTATTACCCCTACCCTGTCTGAAGTCTCGCCTTCGTTCAATGCTTCATTAAGCATTTCTATTCCGGCAGTATCACCTAATTTAGCAAGTGCTTCTGCGGCTGCATGTTTTATTTCGGGTCGCTCTTCTTTTAAGCTTTCTTTAAGATGAAGAATAGCACTCTCAGTTCCTACTATACCTAATGCTTTAATAGCCGCAACCTTTGATGCTTCTTTTTCACTCTTCTCTGTCGGAAGAGCTATTCGTGAAAGTTCATCTGCTTGTGTCTCTACTATTAATTTAGTCTCAAGTTTAAGAGTTTCAAATCCAACTTTATCGTGCTCCAATTTTATTTCTTTTGCCTTATCGTCCGCTTTCCGTTTAATTTCTACTGGCAATTCCGTAACCAAAGGAGCAGTCTTTTCTATTTGTTTAGCAATTGGTTCAGCTTCAAGCTCTATCTTTCTCTCACCACCAAATCGTGATGCTGCAATCCCCTTTGTATGAACTTTCTTGCCAAGTATGTCTTCAAGTAGAAAAACCTTCCACTTATCTTTCTCCTTTATTGACATCGTTCCTTTCTCTAACTTATATTTAAGTAAAGTTGTATCCGGCTTCTGTGCAAAAGCTATACCTGAACACATTATCCCTATAACTATAAATTTTATTAAGTACTTCATTCTCACCTCTCTTTAAATAAATTCAACCACTAACTTACAAACATTTAGCCTAAAAGTTTCATCTTTATCTTTTAATAGCAATCGCAATACAGGAACAGCACTTCTATTGCCGCATTTAACTAATGTTAAAGCTCCATAAAGCCGTTCATATTTGTCAGTAGAACTAATCACTTTGTTAACTTCAGTCATCACAGTTTCATCATTAAGTTCAATTTTTGAAAGCGCACTACTGCACTTCTCTCTTATTTCTTTGGATAGATAAGCAAAGTGAGTTATATCTTCATCTCCATTACGATTTATGATGCCTTTGGCAATAGAGTATGCGGAAATATCAAATATTTCTTTACCTTCCGAATTCCCATTCATATACTCTTCCCATATAATTCGACCAATAATTATTGAGTCCTGAGGCGTAAGTGTAAGACTAAATTGATTTAATAAAAAAGCAGCCAATAACTTTGCTTTATCCGATTTATCCCACAACAAGTTTTTCACACAATGGACCCAATTTTCCTCGTGAGAAGTGAGCATAGTTTTATTGCCAAGCATATATAAAGAATATACTGCTTTATATCTTACATTCGGCAAAGTATCTTTTAACGCAATCTCTATGACAGGTATGCCTAATGAATAGCCAAAATTAAATAATAACACTGATGCAGATAGACGCAGGTCTTCGTCAGTAGAAGTCAAATAACTTGCCAGCTCAGGAACAATGGCAGTATCGCCGGATTCAGCAAGCGCATATGCTGCACCTATTCTTTCTGTCGTATTGCCTTCACACAATATCTTTCGTAATATTGAAACTGCATTGGGGTCTTTAAGCATAAGTAATGCTGATAAAGAGTAGATACTTTTGCCCGGATTACCACTATTGGCAAGTATCTGAAGCGTAGGGATACTTGATTTATCTCCTTGCCACCCCAATACAAGAGCCGCAGAGTTCCTGACTTCTAAATTATCCGACTTCAAAAGCCCTATAAGTCCACTTCGTGCAAGATTTTTAGGAGTGTTGGTATGGATGTAATAACTTACCCCTACTCCAATAATAATTACCGCCACCACTACTGACCATACTTTTATTGCTTTGCGTCTCAACTGCACACCGATAAGCGTTAGTTGCGACTCCACATCTTTGTCATCAGGAAGTATCTCTTGAATTTCATCAAGACATTGCCTCGCCTTGCTCCACTTTTTATGTTTCACATATTCATCCGCCTTAACACGATTATCAGTAAGCATTTTTATCTTACGATTAACCTCGCCCAACAATTTAACCGCTCCTTCTGTATCCGGACCACTTATCTTTTCGTAGACTGATTTTGCACCTTCATAATCTCTTTTATGTTCAAATTCCTTACCCGCTTCAAACAGACGCAGATTCTCTGCGTATATATTTGTATTGAGGTTACAGGACTCACAAACCTCACGCTCAGCTGGGATAATAGTTTTACAAGCAGGACACTCCTTTAATATCCTATTCCCACAATAGACACAAAATTTTACTCCCTCCAGCAAATCCCTGTTACATTTTGAGCACTTCATTCACCCTCCTTTGGACTTAAAACTATATCTATAACCTCATCTACTGTTTTAACGAATTTAAACTTAATTCCCTTTTTCACATACTCTGGCACTTCAGATAAGTCCTTACTATTCCATTCAGGCAGAATTATTGTCTGAATCCCCGACCTCTTTGCCGCCACAACTTTCTCCCTTATACCGCCAACAGGTAGAACCTTGCCTCGTAAAGTAATTTCACCTGTCATCCCTATACTTGGGTCAACCGGCTTATTAGTAAGCAGTGAAACAATAGCTATAACTATAGCTACACCTGCTGATGGTCCATCTTTGGGAATAGCACCCTCAAGCACATGTATATGCATATCACAAGTATCAACGAAGTCCTCTTTTATCTTGAACCTTTTTGCTCCAGTCCGAACATACGAGAGGGCAGCTTGGGCAGATTCTTTCATCACCTCTCCGAGTTTGCCAGTTAAATTAAGTCCTTTTTTGCCTTTCATTTTTATAGCTTCTATAAACATAATCGCCCCACCATCCGCCGTATATGCGAGTCCTGTAACTACTCCTGGCTCACCCTTTCTTTCAGCAAGCTCGGCATAAAATTTGGGCGGCCCTATGAAGCGGGATAAATTTTTGCAAGTGATGAGGGTTTTGCCTTTGGCGGTTGAACTGGCTATTCTTTTAGCTACTTTCCTCATACAATTAGCTATTTCGCGTTCCAAATTCCTAACCCCTGACTCACGGGTATAGTTTTGGATAATCATAGTTATAGTTTTGTCTGTAAATTCTATAAGTTCAGAAGATAAGCCATTCTCTTTTATTTGCTTTGGGACTAAAAAATCTTTGGCTATACGCAGTTTCTCTTCTACAATATAACCCGGTAAATGGATTATTTCCATCCTATCTTTTAAGGCAGGCAGAATAGGGTCAACGATATTAGCCGTAGTAATGAACATAACGCGAGAAAGGTCAAAATCCACATCTAAATAATGGTCTGAGAAATGCCTATTTTCTTCCGGGTCAAGTGCTTCAAGAAGTGCAGCTGCCGGGTCACCCCTAAAATCAGTCCCCACCTTATCAATTTCATCAAGCATAAACACGGGATTTTTCGCCCCCGCCTTCCTAATTCCTTGAATTATCCTACCAGGCAATGCACCAATATAAGTGCGGCGATGACCACGAATTTCCGCCTCATCCCTCATACCGCCGAGTGAAAATTTCACAAACTTACGCCCCAATGCACGAGCAATTGACATACCAAGCGATGTCTTACCTACACCTG
>JACQXS010000048.1:5966-8117 GCA_016208615.1 Candidatus Stahliibacteriota bacterium
ACCTACAAAACATAATATAGGTCCCTTAGCTTCGGCACGCAATTTGCGCACCGCAAGATACTCAACTACTCGTTCCTTCACATCTTTAAGGTCATAATGGTCTTCATCTAATATACACTCTGCACGATGGATGTCAAGATTATCTTTTGTCTCATTTGACCAAGGCAATGTAGTAAGCCAATCAAGATAAGTTCTACATACTGTATATTCAGCAGCGGCTGGTGGCATATATTGCAACCTATCCAATTCTTTATTTGCCACTTCTTCAATCTCTTTGGGCATTTGGGCAAGTTTCATTTTCTTTTTAAGCTCTTCTATTTCTGCTTCACGCTCATCTTTTTCACCCAGTTCCTTCTTTATTGCTTTAAGCTGCTCACGCAAAAAGAATTCACGCTGATTTTTACCAAATTCACTCTTAACATTATTTCTTATTTTTTCACCAAGCCCAAGAATATTTTCCTCTTTCGCCAACAGAGACAAGAGACAAAATAATCGCTCCTTAACATCAAGGGCTTCAAGGACTTTTTGCTTCTCTTTTACTGTAAAAGGAATACTGCTTGCCACAAAATCAGCTAACTTGGCTGGCTCTTTTATATTCATTGCCTGAATCTGCATTTCATCAGGAATTTGGGCAAGCTTACCTATACGCTGAAAGGAAGATTCAACACTCCGCATCAGGGCTTCAAGTTCCATATCCTTTGACGCTTCCCGTTCCTTCATTAACTCAATATCTGCCTTCATAAAAGGTTCGCGAGATACAATCTTATGGATTTTTGCCCTGTGTAGCCCCTGAACCATTATGCGTACACTTTCATCAGGAAAACGGAGCATCTTTATTATAGTTGAAGCTACTCCGATATGATAAAAATTACGCTCCTTACGCTCATCAAGTTTGGGACTCTTGAGGGTAAAAATACCGACTGATTTGTCTTTTGTGCCAAGTACCCAATCTACAAGCTGCATACTCCTTTTATCTTTGACAACAAGTGGCACAGCTAAACCGGGAAAAATAACTAAATCCTCTACCGTAAGCACGGCTACTTGTTTAGATATACGCTTTAGCATTTAGTTTAATAAAATAAGTTTTAGCACCTTGTTTTGTAGTATCTATATACTCCACATCTACCCATTGATTATTTAGTTTCACGGCAATGGAAGCAGTAGCCCAGCCATAAAACTCCATATAACCTACTTTGCATTTAAAATAAATTTTGCAAGTGCAGCATGTTGATGGATTAATTTCCTGCTGTACATCTACACTTGGGAGAATCTGTGAGAAAAAAGCGTGTGCGTTTAATTTGCAACTCCGAGGCAATGAATGATATATACCTGTATCTCCTTCTGCAATTGCATAATTTGTAAAGAATGTCCAGCCTGTATCCCACGGGGTCATATCAAAACCCGGATTAAATATAAGATTATCCGCCCTCAATATACCTGCAAAAACAATTAACCCTATAAAACTCACTACTTTTTTCATCTTATACACTTAACATTATTTGGAAGACATTCTTGCTTCTATTCTCTCTAATATCTTACTATGGTCAACTACCATTTGTGCTACATCTCTAACTGTATGATTAACATCCTTGACTATTTGTGCAATCTCTTTTTGTCCTTGCTCAATCTGTTCTAAAGAAGTCATCATCTGTTTTTGGAGTTTGCCATTGCTTTTCCATATATAAGCAAAAATCATTCCTAAAACTGTTATACTCACACCTATCAAACCTATCGCTATTTCCACCCGTCCCTCCTTATTTTTTTCTCTTGTAAGATATTTAACACCTTATTTTCAAATGTCAAGAAATAGTTATCGCTTAATAACTAACTGACCAAGTTTTTTTATCCATTTTAGAAACAGATAAAGATTTTTAGTCTTATACAGGTTAACAATCCCACTGATTGGCGGATAAAAAGCAGGGCTCTCTTCTGCTTTTATTATTTCACCTCCACTGTTAATAATAGCGTCTTTTAAGTCATTACCCTTAAATTCCATCATCGTCAATCCAATCTCCTGTGTAAAATGTGCATCTGACCCCGCTATCTTCTTTTTGTTATATTCTTTGGCAAGTGCAAGTGCCTTGCAGTTTTTAAGCTTATCGGTCCTTGAATTATAGACTTCTATCGCATCTACGGATTGAATTAGTGCAG
>JACQXS010000049.1 GCA_016208615.1 Candidatus Stahliibacteriota bacterium
CACGCGTGTGAAGGTTTCGCGCACGCGTATGAAGGTTTCGCGCACGCGTGTGAAAGGTTTATCCCGGTCGGAGAAAGGTTTTATCCCGGTCGGAGAAAGGTTTTATCCCGGTCGGAGAAAGGTTTTATCCCGGTCGGACAATTTATAATTTATTATGAAAAACTCTATATCTGAGAGGATGTTGCAGATAGCTGGGTCGGGGACACTTAAAATAGCTGCTGAGGCTAAGGCAATGAAATCTAAAGGGATAGAGGTTATAGATTTAAGTGTTGGAGAGCCAGATTTCCCTACTCCTGCTAATATAAAAGAGGCGGCTAAAAGAGCTATAGAGGATAATTTTACTAAATATACGGCTAATGAAGGGATTCCGGACCTAAAATCCGCTATTATCCATAAGTTCTGCAAAGATAATGGAGTAGAGTATGCCCAAGATGAAGTAATAGTCTCCTCGGGAGCAAAAAATTGTCTGTATAATCTTTTTGTAGCTATGATTGATAAGGGGGATGAAGTAATTATCCCTGCTCCGTATTGGGTCTCTTATCCAGAGCAGGTAAAATTAGCCCAAGGTATTCCTGTTATTATTCAAACAAAAGAGGAAAATGGCTTTTGTATCACGCCGGCTGAACTTGAATCAGTCATTACTTCTAATACTAAGGCATTGATTCTCAATAATCCGTGCAATCCTACGGGAGCAACTTATACTCGTGAACAATTACGGGAATTGGCTGAAATAGCAGTAGCTAAAGGAATATATCTTATAGCTGATGAAATCTACGAGAAGCTGGTCTATGATGGATTTAGGTTTTGCAGTGTTGCTGCTTTAAGTGATGAAATTAAGCAATTGGCTATTATTGTCAATGGTGTTTCAAAATCTTATTCAATGACGGGCTGGCGTATAGGGTATGCGGCGGGGCCTCGCGACATAATTTCAGCAATGGCGAAGGTGCAAAGTCATAATACTTCAAATGCCTGCTCTATATCACAAATGGCGAGTTTAGAGGCAATAAGAGGCACACAAACAGAGGTTTTTAATATGGTAGCAGAATTCCAGAATCGGCGTAATTACATTCTTAGTAGAGTGCGTTCTATTCCTGATATTTCTTGCCTTGAACCTAAAGGAGCATTTTATCTATTTCCCAACTTTTCTGCGTATTATGGTATGCAATATGAGGGTATGCAAATACTCTCTTCGTCTGATTTATGTTATTATTTACTAAAATATGCCCGGGTAGCGGTAGTGTCTGGTAGCGCATTTGGGGCGGATAATTTTATTCGCTTGTCATATGCGACAAGTATACAAAATATAGAAGAAGGGATGAACCGTATCGTAGAAGCTATGCAAAAATTAGAAAGTTAGAAGATATGACTAACAAGTGTGTTTCAGAATGGATTAAGGAAATGGCATCATTATGCCAGCCGGATAGTATTTACTGGTGTGATGGCTCTATAGAGGAAAAGGAGCGTCTTCAGCAAGAGGCAATCAATAAGGGTGAGTTAATAGAATTAAATCAAGCCAAACTGCCTGGTTGCTTTTATCATCGGACTGCCCTAAATGATGTAGCACGGACAGAGCAACTGACTTTTATTTGTACTCCTGATAAAGAAGATGCGGGTCCTACTAATAACTGGATGTCTCCTGACGAGGGTTATAGGAGAGCGGGTGCAATATTTAGCGGCTCAATGAAGGGCAGGACTATGTATGTTATTCCATTTTCTATGGGTCCTGTTGGCTCTCCATTTAGCAAAATAGGAATCCAATTGACAGATAGCATTTATGTTGTCTTGAATATGCGTATAGTAACCCGAATGGGCAAGGTAGTTACGGCTGAATTGGACAAACGAAGTAGGCTACTGCCTAAACGAAGTAGGCTACTGCCTAAACGAAGTAGGCTACTGCCTAAAGGGGTAGATTTTACACGATGTTTGCATTCTATTGCTGATTTAGATGTTAATCGTCGGCTTATACTTCATTTCCCACAAGATAATACTATTTGGAGCGTTGGCTCAGGATATGGTGGGAATGCTCTTTTGGGTAAAAAATGTTTATCTCTTAGGATTGCCAGTTATATTGCCCAAAAAGAGGGCTGGCTGGCTGAACATATGCTTATTATGGGGATAGAAGGACCTAATGGAAATGTAGATTATATTGCGGCTGCCTTTCCCAGTGCTTGTGGTAAGACCAATTTAGCTATGCTTATTCCACCTATGGGATTGAAACACAAGGGGTATCGTATCTGGACGGTAGGAGATGATATTGCTTGGATGCGAATCGGTAGTGATGGTGCATTATGGGCAGTCAACCCTGAATTTGGAATCTTTGGAGTAGCCCCTGGAACTAATTCTAAAACTAATCCTACTGCAATGGCTACAATTCAAAGCGATACTATCTATACTAATGTAGTTCTTAAGCCAGATAAAACCGTCTGGTGGGAAGGTGGGGATGGGCCTATTCCGGATAATGGTCTTGATTGGCAGGGAAGGCAATGGAAACCGGGTATGACTGATGCTACCGGAACTCATATCAAAGGTGCTCACCCTAATAGCCGTTTTACAGCTCCAATTACAAATTGTCCCTCCGTCTCTCATTGCATAGAACAGCATCAGGGAGTACCTATTTCGGCAATTATTTTTGGTGGTAGAAGGGCCCGTCTTGCTCCACTTGTGTACGAATCATTTAATTGGCAGCATGGCGTTTTTGTAGGAGCAACTATGGCCTCTGAAAGGACTGCTGCCCAATATGGGGCATTGGGTGAAGTAAGGCGCGACCCTATGGCTATGCTACCCTTTTGTGGATATAATATGGCAGACTATTTCGGACACTGGCTTAAGATGGGCAATCTGATAACAAAGCCACCATTAATATTTAATGTAAATTGGTTTAGAACAGACGAGAATAATAACTTTCTTTGGCCCGGTTATGGGGAGAATTTGCGAGTCTTGGAGTGGATTATTAACCGTTGTAATGGCAAGGTTGAATCTATTGAAACACCTATAGGATATGTACCTGACATAAAAGATATGGATATGACAGGGCTTGATATTGATACAAAGGATATGGAACGGTTATTAGAGATTAACCCTAATGATTGGTTGGGTGAGTTGAAAAGCATAAGAGACTTTTTTGCTCAATTTGGAGATAGATTGCCCAGTGAGATATGGGATGAATATAAAGCTCTTGAAAAGAGACTTCAGCGTAGGTAATAGTATTTAGTATTCAGCAGGAAAGTATGCCGGAGTGGCGGAATGGCAGACGCAGCGGACTCAAAATCCGCCGGACGCAAGTCCATAAGGGTTCAAGTCCCTTCTTCGGCAGATAATTTATTAGGTATTTTTAAAAAGAATGTAATAGTGAATTATGCAACAAAGCAAAAATTTCTTGACAATCAGAAGCAGACATTGTAAAATACCTTATCTTGTGATAATCAATGTGTTTTTTCAACGAAAATTTGGATATTGTTTTTGTATGCTTTGGCATTAATATTAAAGAGGCGTTAAAATGGAAAATAGTACACATAGAAAAAAAAGAATTTTAGATAAAGGAATGGAGATTAATAAAATTTATCATCAAGATTGTATTGCTTTTATGAAGGAAATATCTGATAATTCTATTGATTTGATATTTGCTGACCCGCCGTATAATTTAAGCAAGAGTAATTTCAAGATTAAATTTTCCCAAATGACATCTAAAGGCACTGATTTAACCACAAATAAAGGAGAATGGGACTTCTTTACAAGTCAAGAAGAATATAAAAATTTTTCTGAAAAATGGATTAAACAAAGCTTTAGAATACTAAAAAATACTGGTTCAATATGGGTAGCTGGGACATATCATAATATTTATTTAATGGGATTTATGCTAAATAAGATAGGGTTCACTTTATTAAATGAGATATTATGGCATAAAACCGACGCCACTCCTAATATTTCTTGTTCTCGTTTTGTAGCAGACCACGAAAATTTCATTTGGGCAAGAAAAGGAAATCATCATACTTTTAATTATGATGAAATGAAAAAATTAAATGGGGGAACTCAAATGAGGAGTATCTGGCCCAAAGGAAAGACATCAGGAGGTAAAAAAGTCCATCCGACACAAAAACCTGAGTGGCTATTGGAAAGAATAATAATAGCTACAAGCAATGAAGGTGAGATAGTCTTTGACCCTTTTATGGGCAGCGGCACAACTGCGGTTGTGGCTAAAAAACTTAATAGAAATTATTTAGGATGCGAAATAGTCCCTGAATATTTTAGGATAGCAACCAAAAGATTAGATATTGTCCGTCCGAAATCAATCCAACTCTGCATTATAGGATAAGAAAAATGGATAACTATATTAGGAATAAAGATGATAAATATTTAGTTTCAGGCCCTGCACCTATTGGGAGACTGCTTAATTATATCAAAAGAATAGCGGAAAATAATTATAAGACAAGCATTAGAGGCCCTGGAGATAATAATAATCTTGATGATTGGACTGTTTGTTTTATGGTTGACCTTGGTTTGATTAACAAACCCGTACATATCCCTAACATTAAAATTACATTAACAGACGCAGGTAAGAAAATTTATGACCATATAAGAAATTCACCTAACTTTATAGATAATCCGAGGCAAGCCAAAGAAAATATGAGGCAAATCAAAAATGCTTTGAAAAGAAACCATATTGAGTTATATAATCTAATAAAAAAAATAATTTTAGAATCTGATCCTTTGAAAAATTTATCAATTTATTTTAAGAATAAAAACATTGCTTCAGTAGAAAAACAAATTTTTTACACTGATTTTGGTAAAAATTTTGGGATTGAAAAAGCAGGATTCAATAGACTACCAAGTTTGTTACAATGCGCAGAATTTTGCGATATTTTAACTGAAGGAACTGAAGAAAAAGGGCATATAACTATCTACGACGAATATTATATTAAGGGCCAGGATATTTTAACGGACAACCAATTTTTAAGAAGAAAAATTGACAAGGCAGTTTCAACTTACAAAGAAATTTTAGAAACTGAAGAATTAGAAGACATAGATGAATTTTTAAAAGACAAATCAAAAGCATTAGAACCACAAAAAAGGGAAATAGTTGTTAAAGAAATATTACGAGATGCTAAAAAATCCAAACGATTGAAAGCATACTATGATTCAAAATGCCAGATATGTAATAAGGAAGGATTTATTAAAAAAAATGAGAAAAAGTATTCAGAATCGCACCATTTGGTGTTTTTAGGTGAAGCTGGTTCAAATGATTACTCTAATATAATTATCGTATGCCCAGACTGTCATCGAAAACTTCATTATGCAAAAGTACAGATATGTCCACTTGTCGGGAGTCAAAGAAAAATATGGATAAATGATGAGGAATACTACATAACTTACAAACCGGAACACCGTGCAAAATTACAGGAGAATGATTAACTATATTTTGTCAAAAGTTATTTTAGCATATAGGTTGTGATTAGCAACTCTTTTTTTCATAATTTCAAAATATTTTTTATTATTATCAATACTAATAGAATTTCTGCCGATTTTTAGTGCTGCATTAGTTGTAGTTCCGCTTCCTGCAAAGCAATCCAGAATAACGTCTCCTTCATTGCTAAATACTTCCAATAAATGCCTTATTATCTTCTCGGGTTTTTGTGTTGGATGTTTTGTTCGCTCTCTACCCATACAAATGGGAGTTTCAATAAAATTATGCATTTCTTTTTGTGATTTAAAGTTAAAAGTATATGGGACTTTTTCTCGGTCATATCCTTTAACAGCCCACAAAATTGCTTCACAAGAAGATAAAAACCCTGTTTTTCTAATTTGAGGAGCAGGGTTTGTTTTATGCCATATTATTGTCGCATGATGGTAAAGCCCAAAACTTTCATAAATTCTTCTAATATCGCTTACATATTCTAATTTGCAAAAAACTAAAAAATTTCCTGATTTTTTAAGAACATAAGTTCAATGACAAAGTGCAACGCTCTGACTATAATAGTGAAAGAAAGGAGGTCAGAGCGAAATGGATGGGAGATATACTCATTTAACAAAAGAGGAACGAGATATGATAG
>JACQXS010000116.1 GCA_016208615.1 Candidatus Stahliibacteriota bacterium
GGCAGACCCGTGTGTCTGCCCAAAAACAAATGGCGAACACATAGGTTCACCCCTACAAGCGGGTATTTATTTCATTAAATTAGAAACAGTCCCGATAAATCGGGATTTCCCGTCTCGTTCCTTATCGGGACAGGTCGGCTCCGCCTCAACGGGCGAGTTCAAGGCAACGCGGAAGCTGACGATATTGAAATAGGAATTAGCTTCTTAGAGGTCGGGATTTTCAATAAGGATTAAGCTTATAACTATTTTGATTTTTTTATGGGAGGGATTTTAAAGTAATAATATCTTGATATATGGAATATAGAGCCCAAACATCCTATAACCTTATCTATATTAATCTTTTCCTCTTCATAGTTGTAATAATTTTCATCTATTGCCTTTATGTCAACACGATACGATCCTTCTTCTCTAAATATCTGTGGCGAATAGAATGAAATGAACAATGCAGGTAAAATAGTATCCTGTGTAGCAAAAGTTACAACCCAATCTTCAGCTTTGGTAAATAATGAGACCAAGTATCCTTTAGCACCTTTAGAGGCAGTCCATATTATAGCATCCAAACTATCTGATAAGTCAATCGTATCACCCGGCATAGGCCAGAATATGTAAAATACTCCCGGGACTTTAGTTTTGGTTGTCATTATTATCCCATCGTTAAATAAAATAGAAAGCGTATAAGTAGATTCAGGCATAACATAAAACACGACAGATGTATCACGGTAGACCGTAGGCGTATCTATTATAGGCGAGAACCCAACCTCAAAGGCTGGGCATTGTAATTTAACTTCTTTTGCCAAAGGCAATATTTTTTTATTCGCATCCTCATCCATCGCATATATTTTATCTACAATTACTTTCTGATTTCTCTTCATTGGGTCAAGTATAGCGAAGACATTGTATTTAGGTACAACAGTAGGTTGGGTAGGCGATTTGAGGCACCCCCAAGAGGACAGAAGACAGAGGACAGAAGACAGAAGACAGAAAGACAAAAGCGTAAAAATAATAACTCTTTTCAAAATCTTACCTCCATACCTAAACTTGGTAAAAAAGGCATCATTGGAATGATTTCTTCTTTAGGTGGCTCGGTTTCATAATTCCACATCCTGTAAAGAATATTTTGATGATTATAGATATTCAAGATTTGTAATTTCAAAGTAACAGAAGCTCCTTTTATTCTGAACTCTTTATCTAATCCTATATCCAGTCTATGATAAAGAGGCAGTCGTGCTCCATCTTTTGGTCCCTCTATTTCAACCCATACCCAATTATTATTTTTGTTATATTTCTTATATCTGCCTAAAATTTCTGTATAAGGTAAGCCACTTGAAATTGCAAATCCTATGTTAAAGTTACAACCCCAAATCAAAGGTACTCTACCTATTAGATTCAAATTGTGTGGCTTCTCAAAAAAGGCAGGATAGCACTCGTTATTAAACTTTCTTCGTGAAAAAGAAAGCGAATAAGTAAGCCAACCGCTTAATCTACCAAATTCTTTCTCTAAAATAATATCCGCTCCAAATGCTTCACCTTCACCTACAAAATATGGAGTTTCGCCCTCTCGTGCCAATTCTAATAGATTGTACATCCTCTTATAATAACCTTCAAGAGTAAATCCAATCCCATGCTCAGAATAGCGTTCTATTCCTAAAATGTAATGTGTAGCAGAAATGGGTTTATAGGGCTTAAAAATAGGAGTCCAAAAATACATAGTGAAGCCAGACCTATCTTCGGGACTCAGCAAAGTAAGAAATTGATAGAATTGGCCCAAAAAACCCTTGATTGCCAAATCTTTTGTCAAAAAGTACTTAATTCCCATGCGGGGTGCTAATTTATAGTGGGTGTCTGATTCAAGCGTATCGTTAATATTTATTCCTTCCCATTTAACAGAAAAATTGCCCTTGGAACGAAAATAATCACCCCTTAATCCTATTTGAATAAGTAGAGGAGAGGCAATTTTATATTCATCTTGGACAAATAATGCTATTTGGTCTGAATTAGAATGAAGATTATAATTCCAATTACTCATTTCAAACCCGGTCTCAAATTGTGTCAACTTGCCTTCCATTCCAAACTTTATATCGTGGGATTTGAATTTGAAGCACGAAAAATTAGTCCTCAATCCGTAATCTGAGACATTACTTTTTACAATCATTGAACTGCTTCCAAATGAATCTGTTTCTTCAGTCTTCATCTCAAAATTAGCTACAAAGTCGCTTTTAGTGAGGTAGGTTTTGCCCAAGTAATTGTGCCCATATAAGTTCTGAAGAAATAGACTTGTTGACCTATTACCCCAGTTAGCTTTGAGTTTGAAATCGCCTTCTGCAAAATTAAGCACATCATCCCCATAAAAGCCACTGACATTAAGTTTAGTGGTTTTAGTTAAGTCAAATCCGGCTTTCGCGTGTAAATCATAAAAATAATAGGGAAACTCTGTATCCTCGTATAGTAAATCAATGAGTTTATCAAAGTAAGTTCTTCTGCCTCCTATGAAAAAAGATCCTCGGGGTAATGGACCTTCTAAAAAAGATTTGGCAGAGAGTAGGGTTATGCCGGTCATACCTGAAACTTTATTAGGATTACCTTGTTTTGTAGTTATTGCCAATACAGAGCCAATCCTATCCCCATATTCTGGTGGAAAGCCACCCAAATATAAATCTACTTCCCTTATTGCTTCCATATCAAAAGAAGAGAAAACCCCACCCATGTGAAAAGGATTATAGACAGTAGCTCCATCTAAAAGGACTAAAAGTTCGCTCGGACTACTACCTCTAATATAGAGGGAACTGGAAAAATCATTCGCTACAGTAACTCCCGGCAACATTTGTATTGACCTCATCAAGTCAGATTCTAAAAAAGCGGGCGGTAGACGGAGTTTCGGGGCTGTAATAGTTAGCTTACTTACATTTACTTCGGATTCAAATTTAGAACGCTTCGCAGTTACTTTCATTTCAGGTAATTGGATAGTTGAAATAGTCAAATCTACATTGAGGGTGAGGGGTTTGGCAGCTATTAGCTCTATTTCTATCTTTTTACTCTCATACCCGATATATGAAAATATAATTGTGTACTTGCCATTGGGAATGTTTGGGATGACATAATAGCCATTGCCATCACTTACATCACCATAAGGAGTAGTTTCAAGATAGACTTGTGCAAATTCAATTGGCTCGCCCGCAAACTTATCTTTAACAAACCCACGAATAGTACCTGTATTCTGTGCCAATAAGAATAGAAGAAATAAGTTCATTACAGGACTTTATCTTATTCCCCTATATCAATTTGTCAACTTAAAAGATTATTATTTTACTTGACTTAACTTATTTACTTATTAAAGTTAATCTATAGGAGGAAATATGATACGCCAAGTTAATCTTTTAGTTAAAGATATGCCACATCAGTGGTATAATATAATTCCTGATTTACCTGAGCCTTTACCTGCTCCTTTGGACCCATCTGATGGTCCATCAAGGATTAAGAATTTACCTAATTTGCTGATAGGTGAGTGCTTAAAGCAGGAGTTTTCTCAGGAGAGCTGGATTGATATACCTGATGAGTTATTGCAAATTTATGCCCAAGCAGGTAGGCCGAGACCACTTTTTAGGGCATTGGGGCTTGAAAAGAAGCTTGATACTCCTGCTCGCCTATATTATAAGGGTGAGTTCTTTTCGCCTACGGGTAGCCATAAAGTTAATACTGCTCTTGCTCAATGCTATTATGCCAAGAAAGAGGGGTTTGAACAAGTTACAACCGAAACCGGTGCCGGTCTGTGGGGTACTGCCCTTTCATATGCGTCTGCACTTAATGGGCTTAAATGTAGAGTATTTTGGGTCCGTAGTGTCTATAATTGGAAAGCAGATAGACGCCATTTTATGCAATTTTTGGGTGCCGAAGTCCATGCTTCACCATCTCCTATGACTAAATGCGGAAAAGAGCTTTATGACAAAAATCCAAACCATGATGGGTCGCTGGGTATTGCTATTTCGGAGGGACTTGAAGATGCGGGGCGGGACCCTAAAACTGTGTATTGTCTTGGGTCTGTGTTGAATCATGTTCTTATGCATCAGACAATTATAGGACTTGAAGCAAAGAAGCAGTTTGAAGTTTTTGACGACTATCCTGATATGGTCATTTCGTGCTTCGGTGGAGGGTCTAATTTTGGGGGCTTTGCTATCCCGTTCATTGGGGATGTGCTAACCAGGGCCAAGAAGACTAAATTCATTGCCTCCCAATCAAAAGCAGGACCTAATCTTCAAGGTGAATACAGATATGATTTCGCTGATTATGCAGAACTTACTCCAATGCTTAAAATGTACACGCTTGGTCACAAAACAGATATGCACCCCATCTATGGTGATGGACTTAGGTATCACGGAGCGTCGCCGATAATCAGTCTGCTCAGGAACAAAGGATATATAGATACAGTAGCTTATCCTAATGACGAAAAGCATGTTTTTAAGCAGGCACAACTATTTACTGAGACAGAGGGCTGGCTACCGGCTCCTGAATCTGCTTATTCTGTTGCCTGTGCCATAGATGAGGCGATTAAGTGCAAGGAAGCGGGTGAAAAGAAAGTAATTGCTTTTAATGTTTCGGGACACGGCTTTCTTGATATGTATGCCTATAAAACAGTGTTAGGATTAAAATAAGAGGGTAGGTGCGGGTCCCCTGACCCGCACTACAATAGACGAAAATGATTTATGG
Source organism: Candidatus Stahliibacteriota bacterium (assembly GCA_016208615.1). GTDB lineage: Bacteria > Hydrothermota > UBA3073 > JACQXS01 > JACQXS01 > JACQXS01. The sequence continues at coordinate 4,702 of JACQXS010000116.1, forward strand.
TTTTATTTTATTTTTAAGTTTTGCAGTCGAGCCAAAGCTACTTGTAAGGGTGTATGATACGCCGCTATCGGTTGCAGGATTGGATATAGCGGGAGCTAAACGGGGCGAATGGGTTGATGTTGTTGTCACGCAAGCAGAATTAAGCAGATTGAGTGGTAAGAATATAACGATTATTGCTCAAGATATAGAAAAGTTATTGGAGAGTGTAAAAGGTTTCTATCACAGTTATGATGGTTTTGTTGATACATTTGCACAAATTGCTATAAATTATCCAGAGATAGCGAAGCTTGATACTATTGGTATAAGTTGGGAAGGTTGTCCGATACTGGCGCTAAAGATTTCGGATAATGTAGAGATAGATGAGGATGAACCTGAAATACTATTTGATGGATTACATCATGCCCGTGAGTGGCCTACTATGGAAATAGCGTTATTTTATGCGGATACATTGACAAAAGCATATGGAGTTGATACACACATAACCGATGTAGTAAATTCAAGAGAAATATGGATAGTACCCTGTGTAAATCCTGATGGTTATAGATATTCATACGATCAAGGGAACGAATGGTGGCGCAAGAATCGTAGGACCCCGGAAGGAGTGGACTTAAATCGCAACTATAATGGTAGCTGTAATGGTAGTCGCTGGGGTGCATGGGGTTCAATAGATAATGCGAAGGCATCTCATGACTCTATATGGCAGACTTATTGTGGTGAAGATGCGTTTTCGGAGTATGAAACCCAAGCTATAAGAGACCTTGTGGCAAGTCATAATTTTACATTCTATGTAACTTATCATACATATGGAGAAATGGTTATGTGGCCATGGGGCTATATGGGGACGGGCGCACCAGATTCTACTATATTATCTGATATTGGGCAAGGTATGGCACAAAGGATTGCAAGACAAGATACAGGCACTTATAATGCTTATCAATGCTATTATCTCTACCCTACGACGGGGACTTCAAAGGAATGGGCATATGGGTATGGACTTTATATTCAAGGTATGCCAATACTTGCCTATACAATAGAGACTTGTATCTCATTTCACCCTGATACGAGTGCTTTGGCGCAAGTAGTGCGGGAGAATTTTGACGCCGCTATCTACTTATGTGATATTGCAGATTCGGTTAGAAACTTATTAGTCCCAATGATTGTGCCACCTATAATTACGCAGATGGATACGAGCATTGGCGATTATGATATAAGTTGGAGCAGTACTTACTCTGCGGATAAGTATAAACTTAACGAACTTACAGAATTTTCAGCAATTGAAGATAGTGCTGAAGACTCAACTGACTTATGGTATTTTTGGGGGTTCACGAGAAGCACCTCTAATCCACATAGTGGGGTGTATAGCTATTTTTCCGACTCATCAGATAATAATGTTATATCAATGACAACAAAATATCCGCTACCAAGTTCTGATTCTCTGACATTTTGGTGTGAGTATGATATTCAATCTCCAAATGACCGCGTTTTTGTGGAAGTATCGCCTAACCGTAAAGAAATGAAGATACTTGATTCATTTACTGGGAACTCTGGCGGATGGGTAAAAAAGTTTTATACTCTACCAAGATATAAGTCATTATTTATTAGATTTAGATATACCACAGATAATGGAGGGTTAGGAGCAGGGTTTTATGTTGATGATATTTATCCGGTGCCTAAATTTGATTCCGTTACCACTATATCTGATAGTATAATTGATACATTTTATACTATGAGTGGTAAGCCGCTGAACACTTATTGGTATCAAGTGCAAGGTTATAATTCGCGTGGCTGGGGTGATTTTAGTCAAATTGAAAATATAGTTGTTGTGGAATCAGGAATAAGCGAGGAGGGACTTTCTTTTAGACCAAAACTGGCTTGTTCTCCTAATCCATTTACCAAAGTCACAAAGATTAGGGTTTGGGGGTTAGGGATTAGGGGGAAAGAAATTAACTTAACAATTTATGATTTAGCTGGACGAGCAGTTAGAACATTTAACCATTTAACTACTCAACTATTTAACCGAATAGTATGGGATAGTAGAGATGAGTTTGGTAAAAAAGTAAGTTCAGGGATTTATTTTGTAGTCTTAAAAGCAGGTGACTTTAAGAAGATTACAAAAGTGACTTTAATTCGTTAATGAAAACAAAAAAGCTAATAAGTTAATTCCTACAATGAAGAATATACGAGTTATTTTCTGTCTTCTGTCTTCTGTCCTCTGTCTTCTGTCCTCTGTTTTCTGTCCTCTGTCAGCTCAATATTGGGAGTTTGGGCAAAATAAAGTCCAGTATAAAGGGTTTGAGTGGAAAGTAATAGATGCTGATAAGTTTAGTGTTATTTACCATACGGGGGGCGAGGAGCTTGCTAAATTTGCTAAATCTGTATTGACTGATGCCTATAATTCGCACTCTTTTGCACTCTCTTATACACTAAGTAATCCTGCGCCTATTATTATTTACAATTCACACAATGAGTTTGAGCAAACTAATGTGACATTATCTTTAATTGATGAAGGAACAGGTGGGTTCACTGAGATATTTAAGAATAGAGTAGTAGTTCCTTTTAATGGTAGTTATGCCCATTTTAGGCATGTTATTGCACATGAACTTATGCATGTATTTCAGTTTGCTATGTCACGCGGGTCAGGGGTGCAGAGTATATTTTCTATGGGACTGCAAGAAGTGCCATTATGGGTAATAGAAGGGATGGCGGAGTATTTTTCGTTAAATTGGGATAGTGAATCAGATATGATGATTAGGGATGCTCTTTATTGGAATAGACTAAAATGGATTCAAGACCTGTATATGATAGAGGGCTCGTACCTTATGTATAAAGAGGGACAGTCTATTATCAAGTTTATCGCTGATAGATATGGGGAGAAAAAGGTGACCGAAGTCTTTAACAAGGCACGCAGTCTGGGTGGTATAGATGGTGCGTTCAAATCGGCATTAGGCGTTGATACTGATGAGCTTAATCGTCTATGGCTACGGGAGTTGAAAAAGGAGTATTGGGCACAATGTGTAGGAAAGGATGAGGCACCTGAAAATGCACGCCGGCTTACTCAACATAAGGATTATGCTTTTAATACTGCACCGTGCATATCTCCTGATGGGAATGAAATTGTGTTTATCTCTGACCGTAATGGGTATGAAGACCTGTATCTTATGTCAACGATAGATGGTAGGATTAAAGCTAAATTGATTAGTGGTGGCAGGACTAAAGGATTTGAAACGCTACATATTATGTATGGTGGGATTACATGGCATCCAAATTCTTGCCTTATAGCTTTTGTTGCCAAGAGTGAAGGCAAAGACCTGATATATGTTATGGATGTGCGGAACAAAAAGATAGTTAAAAAATTTACTCCCTCTCTTGACCAGATATTTTCGCCTTCTTTCTCGCCTAATGGTGAATTTATTGCTTTAAGAGGAGTGAAGGATGGTGCCGCTGATATCTATGTGCTAAACTATTCTACAGGAGAACTTAACCCTGTAACCCAAGATATTTATGATGACTTAACTCCCTCATGGTCGCCTGACGGTAAGAATATAGTTTTTTCCTCTGATAGACCGGCACAGGGGGAGAAATGGAAATATGGAAGTTATTGTATTTGCAAAATAGATGCCGCCAATTACAGCCAAGAAACTATTATTCTCAAAGATAGAGCCACATATGTAGCTTCACCTTTATGGGTACAAATACAAGATTCAGCAGGAATAGGGGATAAAATTATATTCGTGTCTAATAGTTCAGGAATTAATAATATATACGCAATGGATTTGCAAGATACTACTCGGGGGAGTAGGGTTTTTAAGGGCGAGGGGGTGTCTCCATTGCCCTTAATTACTCAACTTACTAATGTTATAGGTGGTATTTTTATACCTTCCATCTCTAATAATGGTGAATTGCTTGTATTTAGTAATTATATAAACTCGGGCTGGGATGTCTATGTTTTGAAATATCCATTGAAAAATGGTATCCCGGCAACGGAAGCCAAAACTTATCCTACAAGATATACTGAAATAGAGACTGATACTACTCATATTGGGGTAAAAAATTTAAGTCTCCGTTTCTCGCCTGATTGGGGAGGTGGAGCGGTGTCTTATTCACCGGGAACAGGACCAAGTGGGTATTTAAGATTTGCCATCTCTGATTTGCTGGGGAATCACCAAATTTATGTGGCAACATCGTCGCCAGAAAATCTGCTCACTAATTATTATATTAGTTATTTTTATTTACCACGAAGAGTAGATTTTGGGGTAGCTACTTTTAAGGAAGAGCAGTATTTTTGGGACGGTGGTGATATTCTTTATGGGAAACAGAATTTGGGTGCCGGTGTGATGGCAGAATACCCATTAGATAGATTTCAAAGAATAGAGTTGCAAACCATTGCATATATAGCAAAAGAAGAGAGACGCTACATACCTGATAATTATCGGCTATTAAGTGAAGAGAAGTTTTACCAAGTTGAACCTTATATTGCTTGGATATATGATAATTCGCTATGGGGGGCAACAGGTCCTGTTAATGGTGAGCGGTGTAAGGTGAGTTTCAAATCAGCACTGCCAGTTATGGATACATCGCTAATTTACAACTTGTATAAGCTGGATTTAAGAAAATACATAAGAATTACTTCTAATTACCAGTTTGCTACAAGATTAATAAATATGGGAATATGGGGCAGGGATGTGAATTATTTAGTAGATGAGAGTGGCTGGCCATGGCTTGGTGGACCTGATGATTTAAGAGGATATAAGACAGGTGAGTTGGCTGGCAGGAATGCTGGAGTATTTAATATGGAATTAAGGTATCCATTTATTGATTATTTGAAAATTGCCTTCCCTATTCCGATTACTATTAGAGGAATAAGGGGAGTTATGTTTTGTGACTTCGGCTACACTACTGATGATATACCTGCGTTCCAATTCTTTGAAAATGGCGGGCTAAAGGATTTGAAACTTGGCTTCGGGACAGGAATACGATTGGGATTCCAATATTTTGTGCTAAAATTAGATGTCGCATGGAATACAGACCTTATAACCCTCTCAGAAAAACCATACTGGTATTTATCTTTAAGTCCCGAATTCTAATTGTAGGGTATTGATTCATAATTTTTGTATGTTTTTTTACAAAAAAACCACTTAGGACAGCTTTTCTTAGTCACCACGCCTTTTATAATACTTTTGGGTGGATAAGTCAATTTTACCCAATTGATATTTGTTTCAAGCTTGTAAAATTGCATTTATATCTTGACAATTAGATTATAGGAGTATAAAATACCACAAAATGTATATGCTTATATTTCTTATGCTCCAAGCCCAACACCCCAGTTCTAATTATTAGTTCTATCTTGGAGAGGAGGGCGAGCTTCAGATAAAAGTATCTATATGGGGGGAGGTAAAATTACCGGGTCTCTATTCTATTCCTGATGGCACTGATTTGGCTACCCTTTTGTCATTGGCGGGTGGTCCATCTGAAGGTGCTAATCTCTCTCGTGTCAAAGTCATACGCTCTTTTCCAACTCCATCTGCAATAGTTGTGGATATGGGTGATTTTTTTAATACAGGGAATCGTGAAAAATTACCCATTATGAAACCCGGTGATATGGTACGGATAAATAAAACTTTTTACACTAAATTTAAGGATTCTCTACATAATCTTGCAGAGCTTACTCTTCTTTTAGGAATATCTGTCCAATTATATAACATATGGAAGACGAATTAGATATAAGGAAATATCTTCGTGTTTTTCTACGCCGTAAATGGCTATTCATATCTATTTTGGGCGGCATTCTTATTTTTACTTGGATAAGAACTATCTTAACTCCTAAAACTTTTGTCGCCTCTTCCAAAGTTCTAATAAAAAGGACTTCCACTGTCACTGGTGAAAGTAGGATATTAGAGGAAGCATTTAGTATAGAGACGAATTATGAGATATTGAAATCTAAGGGTTTTATGGAGCGGGTCGCAAATTATATGAAGGAGAATGATATAAAAGTAAGTTTTCTTGATGCTAATAATTCCACTGGCTTACTACTTGGGATGATAGAAATCATTCCCTTAAAAAATGCTGATATTCTTGAAATTAAAGTCAGGTGCCATGGTGCCAAAGAAGCTGCAACTATAGCCAACAGTATAGCTCTTGTGTTTAAAAAGTATTCCGTTGAAATAGCCCGCGCTAAAATAACAGAGAAGCGTAAATTTATAGAAAATCAGCTCCCGGGAGCAGAAATTGAGCTTACAGAATCAGAACAAGCAATACAACGATTTAAGGAGAAAGAAGGACTTGTCTCTATATCTGCTAGTGGAAGTGCCTTGCAGGGGCAGTTAATTAGTCTTCAATCTGAATATAGTTCTATATTATCACAGATTAGTACTAAGGAAACTTTGCTCGTGACCTTTGAGAATGAACTAAAGCACGAAAACGACCGTCTTGCTGAGGAAATAGTTAAAACTGACAACTCTACTTTGCAAGATTTAAGGTCTCAACTTCTAATGCTGGGTAATCAGTATTCTGCATATGTACTTGCTGGGCTGACAAAAGACCATCCTAAACTAATAGAATTAGATAAAAGGATTCAAGAAGTTAAATCCTCTCTTAAAGAGAAAGCAACTGATAGAGCGGATAAAGAAATCCTTTTGACTGACCCACTCTTTTTTGTTAAAGAATTGACAGTAAAAATTCTTGATAATCGTGCTGACTTACTTTCACTAAAAGCTATGAAATCGGCTTTGGAGTCAAGGATTGAAGAATATACTTCTCTTATTCGCAGCTTTCCACAGAAAGAATACGAACTTGCACGCCTTGATAGGGATTATAGATTTAATGAAAGTGTGTATCAAAGGTTAATTGAGCAATACGAGGAGACAAAAATTACAGAAGTAAGCGAAATTGGTAATGTTGTGGTCACCGAAGAGGCAACTCCACCAGTAGTACCCATCTCGCCAATTCCTGGCAGAAATATGGCACTGGCATTAGTATTTGGACTGGGATTGGGAATAGGGAGTGTACTTTTGTGGGAATATTTAGATATAAGCATTAAAGATGTAGAAGAGATAAAGAAGTTAAAAATTCCAGTTACTGGCACAATTTCAATCACAGGTACAATTCCGGAGCATACCGAAGATATAGCAAAAAATCCACTCTCTGTTCCGGCGGAAGCATACAAGAAACTGCGTATGAATTTAAGATTCTCTGTTCCACACTCACCAAATGGTGGCATAAAAAGTCTACTTGTTACAAGTTGTAGGCCTAAAGAAGGTAAATCTACTATTGTTTCCAATCTTGGCATTACATTTGCCCGTGCTGATGTTAAAACTGTCATAGTAGAATGCGACTTAAGGAAGCCAACTTTGCATAAAATGTTCAAAATATCGTCTAAAATAGGATTAACTAATTTGCTTGTCGGTGATGTACGCAAAGAAGAGATTATTCGTCCTACTGATATAGCATTACTCGCTGAACTTAGAAATGAATTTGATATGGTTGTATTAGATTCGCCACCCCTTATTAGTTGTGCGGATGGGTTTTTGTTGGCAAATTTAGTAGATGGAGTAATGTTAGTATTAGAGTTAGGAGGTACATCACGCGACCACTTGCTTCAAGTGATGAGCTTATTTGGGGCAGCTAAGACAAATTTTCTCGGTATAGTTATAAATAAGACAAGGGAGACACTGCATTATAGGTATCCCTATTACGAATATACATCAGAGACGAAGGTCAATAAATAGAGGTTTAGTATGAAAAAAATGGAGGTACACGAAAGTTCTGGGAATATCCACGGAAGTTTCGTGGGGCTACCCGGAAGTTCTGTGGATGTCCCCGGAAGTTCTGCGGATGTCCCCGGAAGTTCTGTGGATGTCCCCGGAAGTTCTGTGGAGACATAAAAAGGAGGAGTGAAGATGCGATACTACTATATCAGCTGTCTTGCCAAGGCAGGATGTCTCAGAAGTTTATTAATCTTGACAGGGTTAGTGAGTTCATTAAGTTGGGGTGGTGAATTTAGGGCACCTACGCATTTAGTCAATATTCCTGTTGCTTATTCGGCGGGCGTGCCATTTGCTCTGGGAGTAAATGCTTCTATTACAG
>JACQXS010000119.1 GCA_016208615.1 Candidatus Stahliibacteriota bacterium
ATATGTGGTTGATTATCTCCGGAATATGGGATTCTATATTTCACTATCAGTTGCTTAATTGCTGGCGTTGGGTATATTTGTATAAATGCGTCCTGTCGTGTTACTGCTTCTGTAACTTCAAACACTTCCCCAATAAGTTTAGCATATATATCCCTGCCTTTGAGTCTCCGATTATCTGTCCATGCGATGGCAACTTGGATTTCATTTACCCCTAAACTTCTACTTGAAGATAGGTGATAATTAGATAGATGAGTTCCCGGATTATTAATTTGAAAATCTTCTCCCCTTAGTGTACCCAAACTATCGCACTCCTGAGCTATGATTTGTGGATTAGTTTCCCTATAATCTGTCCATGCAACGATAAAACTTTTGGTCAATGAATGTAAAGCCACCGAAGCAATAGTATGAGTAGTATTCCCTGTATCAGTATTAACTTTAAAATTCATTCCTCTTGCCACTCCGAGAGCATCATATACTTGTGCATAGATATCATAAATTTCGCTCGTATGATTTCTGCTATCCTGCCACACGACCACAAAATTTCCCTCATCGTGTATAGCTACTGATGGTGACATTTGTTGATCTGATGTTATGGGGTCATCGCTAATTTGGAAATTAACTCCTACTGTATCGCCAGAAGAATTAAATCTTTGTCCATAAATGTCGAACATCGGCATCCCTACCGTTCCCTTATGCCAGACGACTATAAAATCACCATCCGCATCCATATCAATATATGGCTCTTCATTGCTCTCACCCATAAATTGGTCTATCTTAAAGTTTGAATCTATAGGAATACCTTCATTATTATATCTTTGACCAAATATATTACAGCATTTGCTATCATTTCTATAATCTTGCCACACGACCACAAAATTCCCATCCCAATCCATTGCTACTGATGGTAATAATCTATCTGCATTAGGACCTATATCTACTTGTAGTTCCGTAGTTTGTGGTATTCCATTCCTACTATACTTTCGTGCATAAATATGTTTATCCGTAGGTGAAGTCCATACAACTACAAAATTACCCGCCGAATCAATATCTACAGATGGTGAATTAGCAATCCTATTCGTAGCGTTTATTTGGAAGTTGATTCCAACGGGGTTACCATTTGATTGATATTGTTGTACAAATATGCAAGGTTTACTTCCTCTTTCATCTTCCCATGCAATAACAAACTTACCACTCGTATTCATCGCAATTTCCTGTTCCTGTTGATTACTTGTTCCATTGTCAGGTATAATATTAAAGTTATTTCCAATAGATGAGCCATCCGAAGTATATATTTGAGCCAAAATGTTAGTATTAGCATCTGCATTAGTTTGCCAAAGGACTATAAATCCTTGTGTCGAATCAACTCCTATTGCTAGTTTTGGAAGTTCTGATAATAATGGAGATATTGTGTTGACCTTAAAATTAGTCCCAATAGTGTCACCTACGGGGTCATAAATTTGTGCATACACATCTGGATAGATATTATTTAATCGTTCATCACTCCATGCAATAACAAAATTACCTATGGAGTCCATTATTACATTTGGTACATCATGCCATTTTAATCCATCATTATTAACCTTGAAATTACATCCTACTGTATCCCATAGCGAATCATAAACTTGGGTATAGATATTAGGATAACTATCATGTTGACGGTGGTCACGCCAAACTACTATGGTAGAAGTTGTACCATTGGAACTGATAACCGGGAATCTCATAGGAGCTGTAGAATCAGCATTATCTGTGACTCTAAAATTTGTCCCTATAATCGTGCCGTTTTCTGTATATCTTTGGCCATAAATTCTAATTCCTGCCCTTGTATCAAGCCATACAACGGCAAACTCATTGTTCGGTGCTTTACTTACTGCTGGAAATACCTGAAATGGATTTGCCAGTCCATCATCATTAACCACAAAGTTAGCTCCTATAGTACCACCATTTTCGTCATAAATTTGTGTATAAATATCCGGTGAAAATCCCCTATCATCTCTCCACACTATCATAGCTTTTCCATTCTTTGCTACGGCAACAGACGGAGTATATTGCTCTTTTCCACCTGTATCGTCATTGACTTTGAAATTATTACCCATTGGTAATCCTGTATGACTATATCTTTGGGCATAAATATCAGTGCCACCATTCCGCTTATCTTCCCATACAATAATAAAATTACCCATACTATCAGCATCAATACTTGGTACGCTTTGATGCTTACTACCTGTGTCATCATTCACTCTTGTTATTTCTCCTAAAAGAAGCCCATTAAAATCAAACATCCCAATATATATGTCTGGATTAGACCCATTCCGATAGTCAATCCACGCAACAATATGCAATGTTTTAGTACTTGTTATGATTGCCTCTGTTTGGTCGCACCCACCCAAAGTATCATCATTTACAAGCCAATCGTCTTTTATAACTTGTTGAGTAACAATCGGTACTTTATGATTTTGGTGATTTCCCCTAACTTGTTGTAGTGAAGCGGAAATCCCGCTACCGCGGGATGCCCCTAATAAATAATAAACTATACCTGCTCCTATTAGAGGTATAAGTATTACCCCTAATTGAAGATATGGACGCCTACCACCAATAAATTGTAGGAATCCTTTTTCTTTATTTTGTCTCATTTCACCCTCCTTCTATGGTTTTATTTTAATTATTTTTTGTATCTCTTCAGTTGTCTCGTCAAGGCGGGAAGGCTCAATTCCTTTATTTGTAATCAGTTTGCAGAAGTAAATCCCACTTTTTACTTCCCTGTTATAATTATCTGTCCCATCCCACACCACTTTATGGAAATCCCAATTTCCAAATCCTCCCGCCACATTGGGATCCCGCAGGAAGCGGGACAAATCCCAAGATTTAACTATTCTGCCTGCTAAATCATAAATCTCTAATCTGTCTTCTGTCTTCTGACTTCTGTCTTCTGTTTTCTGAATTCTGATTTCTGTCTTAAAAGTAAATGGGTTGGGCGATACTTTTAATAACTTTACTCCACAGGAATAGTTACTCTCTTCTACTGCACCACCTCTCCGTTTATTGCCTAAAGCTATAATATCACCTGATAGTGTAGCGATTACTATTTCTAATTCAGGATCATTGTAAGTATGTCTTGCCCTTATTATATTTTCTATTGCTGCTTCACTATGTGGGTCGCCATTTAACCAATTTTTCCATAATATACTACCATTTGAATTAATAGCTGTGCAGTAAAGATCATGCGTTCCCATTACTATTTCTAATTCACCATCTCCATCAATATCTGCTATAGTGGGTGAGGTCCTAATCATCCACTTATCGAATGTTGGACTAATTTTCCACTTAAGTAGACTGCTTTCACCCTCAATACAATAAAGTGATTCAGCCCCAAAGGATCCTTGTATAATTTCAAGGAATGAATCCTTATCAATATCAGCTAATCCTGGCGATTCGCATTCTATTTTACCGCCCACATTATATGGAGCCCAAAGCGTATCACCAGTTAAGCCATCCAGGGCATAAATTTTACCATCAAAGCACCCAAAAACTATATCTAATCCATTATCATTATCCAAATTTCCTAATGCCGGGGTACTCCATATAGTATCACCTGCGAGATAAGTCCATAGAGCATTACCATTCTGTAATACATATAACTTATGGTCAGAAGAGCCGATTATTACCTCTAATGTGTCATCTCCATTCAGGTCCCCAAGTGCGGGTGATGAATATATTTTGCCACCGGTTATATATGTCCATTTCTCCCCACCATCTACTCCATTTAATACATATAAACAGCCATCAAATGACCCTACTGCTATTTCTACTAATCCATCAAGGTCTATATCACCGCCTACGGGAGATGAGAAAAAAGTATCCTCTGTAAGTGTATAATATGTCCATAAAGGGTTGCCATACCCATCTACAGCATAGATATTGCCGTCAAAACTGGCAAATACTACTTCAAGGGTATCATCATTATCTAAATCAATAAGCAAAGGAGATGACTGAATAGATGAGCCAGTAGAATATTTCCAAAGAAATTTACCACTATCAGCCCGCAGACAATATAAATTATAGTCATCACACCCGATAACTAATTCTAATAAAGTATCACTATTTATATTACCAATTGCGGGTGAAGAAAAGGTTATGCTTTTTGGGCAGTGATAAGTCCATTTCGTAACTACTGACTCAGCGGCATTAAGGCAACTTATACCTTCCGTAAATCCTGTGCGTTGTGCATTGCCCCTAAACATTGGCCATTCTGCACTGGCGGAAGACAGAAAACAGAAGACAGAAAGCCAAAAGCCAAAAGCCGAAATCTGACCCCTGACCTCTGACCTCTGTCTTCTGACTTCTGACCTCTGACCTCTGTCTTCAGACTTCTGACCTCTGACCTCTGTCTTCTGCTCTCTGTCTCTTTTGTGTAACTTTGTGTCTTCGTGCCTTCGTGGCAGAGTATTTAGGTTTTCTCTTTCAGATTTTGTCATTTGATATTTAATGATTACATCACTGCGTTTGAGCTTTGACATTTGGGTTTTGGATTTGGGATTCTCATTTCACTATGACTATCTTTTTGCTCTCTTTATATCCGCCATTTTCAAGAACAATAAAATATACTCCTGATGGTTTCTTAAGTGTATTCCAATTAACTGTGTGATATCCCGCATCTCGTATTCCATTTACAAGATTCTCTACTTCCCTGCCAACTAAATCATATACTCGCAGCGAAATATCAGAAGCAATAGGCAAATAATATCTAATCGTCTTATCCTTTGTCCCGCTAACCGCTAACCGATAACCGCTAACCGAAGTAAAAGTATTCTCTTCTACTCCAATCAACCCATTCTTCCAGCAATTTATACCGCCGTCGCCCTCGCCTACAAATAAATCAAGGTCACCATCAAAATCTATATCAGTCAGTGTAGGGGTACTTAATCTACCTACATTCATTGCCTTATATTCAGTAGTATCAGCTATCGACCATACAGGATTAGATATAGTACTCTCATTCTTATAAAATCTCAAATACCCACTACCAAGTCCCACGATTATATCCAAATCACCATCTAAATCGCAATCCCCAATCGCAGGTGCTATGTTTGTGTTGACACTATCTATACAAGTATCAGGTAGAGAATCAAAAATCGGAGTAATTGGGTCACCCTTATTTATGAAAAGTAGCAGCTTACCGGTGCTATTGCCGATAAGCAAATCATAATCCTTATCATTATCAATATCACCAAATACGGGCTTGGAATAGTCCCCCACATCTATATTTGCAAAGTTCACGGTTATTAGTTCCCAAGAAGTCCCTGTATTATGCCAATAAATTATCTTGCCACTTGAATTTCCAATAAATAAATCCATAAACTTATTCTCATCTATGTCAACAAAGGTAGGTGCAGGACAAGATGGGGTGCTGATATTTTCAAAAGCTTTCGTCTCATACAGCCATTTGGACTGCAATGTATCACCGACATTGCGTAAGAAGCGAATTACACCAGGATTTGCACTACCTACTATATTATCTGCTCCTACAAACATATCTTGGTCCTTATCGCCATCTATATCGCAAAATGTAGGACTACTATACATATCAAAATCAATATATAGATATTGTTCAGTTACCAGTGTGTATACAAAAGAATCCGGTGTTCCTATATTCTTGTAAAATCTATTTACCCCATCTTTACCTCCAAAAAATAAATCCAAAGTATTATTACCATCTATATCAGCAAAAAAGCCACCGCTACGGTTATATGCAAAAGGACCGAGAGAATCTGTAATATACACAAAGCTATCATTTGTTGGAGTACCATAATTTCTCCAATATACCATACGACCTTTGATTTCACCATAAAATAAATCATAGTCTCCATCTGTATCTATATCACAAAAAGTAGGGTCTATTTGCTGATAATTAGAATCATTGCAGAACCGCGCTGTTATAAGTGTATCAAAGCAAAAGCTATCAGGCGTGCCAGTGTTTAGGTAAAATGCGTTTTGGTCCTCTTCCTCACCTATAAACATATCATAATCGCCATCTGCATCTATATCACAAAAGGCAGGATTACTGTGCCGCCAAAGTACAGGAAACATATTTGAAGTTACAAGAACAAAAGAATACGCTTGAGCTGTCCCCTTATTCTCATAAAAATGCACCTTTCCATCATAATCGCCAGAAAAACAATCTAAATCACCATCATTATCTATATCTACAAATTCAGGTGCCGCATAGCCCTTGCTCATAGTACCACGCACATTTATATTACCAAAGTTCTCGGTTATGAACTTAAACTTTGGCTCTCCCGCATTCCCGATATTCTCATAAAACATAATAGTCCCATCCCACATCCCGATAAAGAAATCCAAATCCCCATCAGTATCTATATCAGCGAGTGCCTGCTTATTGCGTTCAAAACCACCTGAATAGAAGCCAGGCAATGTGTCAGAACCCAAAATCCCATCATAGACCCTAATCCATGGAACTTCTGCCTTTACCACCGTAGCCATAATCGTTGCTACGCCTATCACTACTATTCCTAAAATCCTTCTCATTTATTCTCCTTTTTAATTATTTCAGCTCAAAGGACCTGAATCTATTTTTATCCCCTAACCCCATCTTTATTATAAAGATGAGGCATATTTACACATATGTAGTAAATCTTGGCCACTTTAATTTAGTTAAGTGTAGATTGGAACTTGGAACTTGGAACTCATAATAGTAATATATATCAAATTCTTATTTTTGTCAAGTATAAAATGGTTTTTTATCTATGTTCTTTATCCGAGGTTCTTTATCCGA
>JACQXS010000032.1:0-7712 GCA_016208615.1 Candidatus Stahliibacteriota bacterium
TCCTTGATTAGGTGACTGGAAATCACTTATTAAAATAGTAACAGTATCGCCAGTTTCTGATTTGCCGGTAATAACTGCGTAACCTAAAACATCTGAACCGTTACAGGAAATTCTGTTAGGCGTTTCTATCAGCTTCTTAAATGCCATGAAAGCATATGCAGGTTTTGTATAGCTCCCATCAATATACCATGTTGCAGAACTGGGGGGGCCGGAACTATTGGCATTTGCACGATAGCGATGAGCCATAGTAATTGGTGTATTCTGCATATAGACTAAAAATGAAGCAGTATAGGCGCCCCCTTTAATACCACAAGTCCACCACGGATTTTGTCTCTCGCTTATATTCCACTCGGTTAGGTATTGGGGTATCGGGAGATTGAAAGAATCTAAAAGCTGTTGAACTATTTCAGCTTTCCTGAAAACAATATAAGGGTTAGCATTAATAGTATCCTCGTAGGTATGCCAGGATATAAAATCAAGAGGAACACTATTTGTTTTACAATAGTCAAGGAAATCAACAATCCAGTTTCCTTGAACCCAGGCAATTCCTGGTCCACCTACTATAAGATTTGGGTTGTAAGATTTTAAGACCTTTGCCGTTGTATCATAAAGTGCATAAAATTCTGAAGAAGTGCCTGTCCAAAAATTAGGAATGTCAGGTTCATTCCAGATTTCGCAGTATTCTATATCATAATAAAACCCAGTTGCCCATCCATCGTTATAATGCATTATTATATGTTTGCAGATTTCTGCCCACTTTCTTCTAAATTCAACTCCTATGTAATATGGCTTGCTATAACCTAATCTTATAAAAGGCTTTGCCCCAGCGTTTATAATTGCTTGAATTTGACTATCCGCAGGTATAAAATTATAACTTAAAGGGTCATACGGATTTGCAAGAGAATCAGGAAAGATATAATCTATGTCCCACACAAGAATAGTTATACTATCATATCTTATCATCACATCGTGAGTTCTAACATAATCAACTCCAATTTCTCTAAACTGCTGAGACAAATCAGCACCCCAGGACCGAATAGGTAATGGACCACAATTCATACCCTGCAACGATTTTATCTCGCCAATCACTGAGTCGCAGTCTACATCTATATTAATCAGTTGCGCATTTCCTAAACAAAATATAAATATTGAACACACTAAAATAATCTTGCGTCTCATTTTTCCTCCTTCCGCTACTTCTGAACCAGAGGCTCATCAGCCTACGGCTGAAAAAGTAGCAATTTCTTAGTTTGTGAAAACTCACCTACATTTAATTTATAAAAATAAATTCCAGCACCTAATCTTTTGCCTAAATCGTCCCTTCCATCCCAAACTACTTTGGTGATTGGTGATTGGTAATTAGTAATTTGAAAACTCCTGACCAGCCGTCCTGTCAAGTCATAAATCTGTAATTGTGTGTCTTTTAACTCTGAACTCTGAACTCTAAACTCTATAACTGTCTTTTGAGCAAATGGATTGGGATACGCCTCTAATTTTGCACTTTGCACTTTGCATTTTGCTCTTTCTTCAATGCCCTCCTCTTCAGTATATTTAAAGATACCCCCGCCCATAGTTCCTGCATATATTATGTTGGAAGAAATGGGGTCGATTGCCATTGACAGAACGAAAGGGGCAGTCAACCCTAAATTAACAGAGTCCCAAGAGATTCCATTATCTATACTGCGGAATATACCATTACCTGTGGTCTCAAGAAACTTTCCTCCTGTCCCAGCATAAAGGGTGTCAAATGAACCAAAATTACCAACAAGCGAGGTAATTGAATACTCTCCTAATCCAATTCTACTCCAAGTTTCTCCAGCATTGATGCTTTTATATACTCCACCACTATCCATATAGGGACCACCACTGCCAGCATAGATTATGTTCGTGGAGTCAGGGTCAATTAAGAAGGTAAAAACACAAGGAACAATATCCTTGAGTACCCAGTTTGCACCAAAATTGGTACTCTTATAGATAATGCCTCCTGTCCCAGCATAGAGAATATTTGGCGAGACCGGGTCTATTAGGAGTTCCAAAATTGGGTTGCCCTTATATGCCCACCCAGATGTTTCTTCCCAATTGTTCCCACTATCAGTACTTCGGTAGACTTTGTATATCCGAGATGTATCTCCACCTCCTGTGCCAGCATAAATATTCCCAGAATTTGAATCAATAGCCAAACAGGAAATACAAATACTATCCGGTGTCCAAAGTTCTTCCCAGTTTGCACCTCCGTTATTACTTCTGTAAAGAAAACCTTTTGTGGGTTCCTCTACTGTATTAGAGTAATGGCTCATTCCACCTACATAGATGACATCCGAAGAACCGGGGTATGCCACCATATCCCATATACTTGTCATATAATAAGGAGAGGGAATAGTTGCAATCGTATCCCATGAAATCCCGCCATCCGAGGTCTTAAAAATGCAGGGCATCGTTCTATAAGTTCCGTATCCGACAGCTGCATATAGTGTATTGGATGTATCAAAACACATTGCCTGGCAAGGGGTATACTGCATACCTGATGTGATACCTGTCCAACTTGTAGCTCTGTCAGTGCTTTTGTACACGCCTCCCAATCCATCAGTAGTTACATAGATAATATTGGGCGAGATAGGGTCAATCTTGATTTCCGTCGCCATCCTATCTACTAATCCATTATTAGCAGGAAACCAGGTATCGCCCCCATCAGTAGTTTTATAGACACCCTCTAAACCAAACATATTACTGCCAGCTGCCATATAAAGTATATTAGAGCTATCCGGGTCAACTGCTAAACTCCATGCTGTTGTACCCAACACATAAGAGGTATCCCAAGTTGCACCCCCATCTGTTGTCTTATACACAGCCCCAGTATCGCGGGTATCTGGATATGTTCCCACATAGAAGGTATTAAAATCAACCACCACCAAAGAATAGACTGTAACCGAGGGCGATGGTGGACCACAAGAATTCCAGATGCTGCCTCCATCGGTGCTACGGAACACTCCGGCACTTGTTCCTACATATACGGTATTAAGAGAGTCGGGGTCAAAAGTTATGTAGAGAACAGGATTCCCAAGGAAACTCGAGTCTGACCAAGTTGCTCCTCCATTAGTGCTTTTATAAAGGGCATAGTCAACAAATGTATCTATAACGAGACCCGCATATATATGGTTGGGGAAATTAGGGTCAATACCAACTGAATATACAACATCTTCTCGCTTAAATACCTGGCTCCAATTCAAACCACCGTCTATAGTCTTGTAGAGTCCGCCACTCCCACACGCCGCATAGACTATATCAGATGAATCGGGATGAATTTTTATATCCAGTATCTGAGCAAGGTCTGAAAGCATTCCCATGAATTCCCAATTTTGACCGCCATCTGTGCTCTTGTATATTCCACCATATACATCGCCACCCGCATACAGCACATTTGGAGAACTTGGTGCAATAGCAAAAGAAAGTAAAAAACCACCTTCAGGACCTATGGGAGTCCACCGAGGTTCAGCTCCAAAACTCAGAGAAACAAAAATGATTGAAAGGAGATTTCCCAAAGAAATGCACCCTACACTAAAACACACAATTCTCTTGCCTATTTTTTCCTCCTTCCGCTACCTCAAAAGTAGCAGTTTCTTAGTCCCGACATATCGGGATTTCGGGTTCCCCTTAATCTGTGAAAAATCACCTACATTTAATTTATAAAAATAAACTCCTGAACACACTCTTTCACCCAAATCATTTTTCCCATCCCAGACTACTTTGGTAATTGGTGATTGGGGATTAGGGGTTAGCGAAAATAATTTAACTAATCTACCTACCAAATCATAAATTTGTAATTGTACATCTTTTAACTCTAAACTCTGAACTCTAAACTCTATAACTGTCTTTTGTACAAAAGGATTGGGGTAATTTTGGAATAATTCTATATTTCTCGCCTCTATTTTCTTTCTTCCCTCAACACCTTGTTGTGGCCTGACGGGTAATATTAAAACTGAGCTATGTAGCTCTCCAAAATATACTGTATTCTCGGCCATCAATGTATCAGCTGATTGATTAACAGGGGCATCTGTGTTAGGGTTAACTGAATGTTTTGGATAGTTTGAGGAAGTAACAAGAAGCCCAAGCCGATGACCCGGTACTATTACATAAGCTGTATAATTAAGGTCAATTGTAAGTTCATAAATTTGGCCAGGCGTAAGAAAATCTTCCCTATTAAAACCAAGTCTGTGCCGTGCCATCAAGATACCCTCAGTTATCAACATCTTGCGCCCATCAGGATAGATATCAACTAACTTGCCTGCAAAATCAGTATCATATCTATCAGATGAGACAAAAAGTTCTAATCCTACTCTGCCAAAAATATCATAGGGTTCTGTGGTAGTAGCCGTTGCAAATGTTAATACATCTCCTCTGGACCAAATAGTAGATTGGTTATAAATACCTGATGGGAGTCCCATATGATGCCCTCCAAGAGTTGGAACAGGATTATGCGGGTCATAGATGTAACTTGCAGAATCAGATATTGGAAGAACATCAGATAGATTGCTGTCACCTGTTAGATATAGTTTCACGGTATCCACATTCTCAAAAGGCCAGTCGCTAAATTTAAGCCACTCATTCCAGTATCCATGCGTATCCACAGGTCCCATAAGATAAAGTTGAATTGGTGGTACTGTGTCCATACCATTATTTGTAGAATCCTTGAGCCAATAATCATACCACAACCAGAGATATTCTCCTGTTACATTTTTAGCGGCATTCCCTGGAAAAACAATTTCACCACATATAGAATCACCACATCTCCCATGAGTCCATGGACCAATTACAAGTTTTTGATTTCCTTTTGCACCATCTCCACCATAGTACTGTAAAGAATAAAATGCTTCAATCTGTGAAGGAGCAAAAAAATCATACCAACCTGCAAAGTGAAGCATTGGAATATGCATAGAGTCCACACGCGTATTGCAATTAACAACTCCCCACACACTATCAGAATAATTAGGATTTTCTCTAATATATTCAAGCATCCCCGGAGTTGAATGTGCCAAAACCCATGAGTTAACATCGTATTCTCTAAACTCTCCTCCCCGGTATACATTCTCGTATAAATTCCAACTTCCAACGACTCCCCATCCTACTTTGAAGTGCGGTGGGCTAGCACCAGCAGCAAGATATTGAGTTATTGACCTTGCACATACACCACAGCCTCCTACTTTGCCATTACACCATGACTGGAGAGCAATCCATTCAATAGTATCAAAACCATCTTGTAAAACTCCCCAACCGTCTGTCCTAAATAAAGAATCCTCTCCCTCAGATTCAAATTTACCTCTCAAATCTTGGACTATCAGAATGTATCGTTTAATATCGGTAATAATAGGTAATGCTCCTGCAAACCCAACACATTCACCGTCAGCACCATATGGAGTTCGGTAGAGCAGAACTGGCAGAGGAAAATCTGATGTATTACTTGGGAAAAAGATGTTGGCATATAATTTAACACTATCCCTCATTGAAATCATAATTGAATCTCTGATATATGCATCAATAGGAGATGCAAAAATTACTCCACATAAGATTATTGAACTTGCTAATTTATCTGCATTTTGCTTTATCTTTAACATTTTGCCTCCATCCGCTACCTTAAAAGTAGCAATTTATTGGTCCCGACATATCGGGCATTAATCTGTGAAAACTTATTACCCCAAATCATCGCACTTTTATAAGCTTTTGTATAATTTTAACTTTTCCTGCCTCCATATGCAAGAAATAAATTCCACTCGGTAGTTCCTCACCGCAAGATAATGTATAATGCCCGGGAGATCCCTTTTTATCTACAAGAGTCTTTATCATTTTACCTGCAACATCATATAGCTTGAGGACAACATGTGTTAATCCTATAACTTCATATTGAATTAAAATACTTTTATAAAATGGATTTGGCGAAATTTGGAGTGTAGCGACATCCCCTCCTGGCAGTAATGATTTTTCTTCTATTCCTTCTAATTGAGAACTTGCCAACCCAAAGCCAGCACATCGTGATTCATACCACATTTTATATTCCGTTCCTGTAAAGACAACAGTCGGTGCCCAGGGGCTTCCGGAGTCCGGGTCATAATTCGGTGAATAGGTACTTATTACCGGATTGTTAGTATATTTTTCCCAGTGAATCCCGTCATTGGAAAAAGCATACCCTACATTTACCGTATCTATCGTATCGTTCACCATATCCTGTAGAGAAACCCCTCCATACCACATCTCATAAAGCGTATCTCTTTTTACTATAGTGCAGACCCCGGCTACAAAATCTTCTCCTGACCCTGCAACCCCTGTTTTAAGAACAGGATTGCCTGAGTACTTTTGCCAGTTAATCCCGTCTGTTGAAGTAGCATATCCTACCTGTCCCTGCCAATTTCTTGACATCCCTGTATACCACATCTTATAAATCCCTTCATCAAAAATAATCATCGGTGATTCAATCCAGAAGCCATCCCATTCCGTGGTATCACCTTTCAAGAATACAGGGTTACCAGAATATTTTTCAAAGTTTATCCCATCAGTAGAAGTTGCTAAACCGAAAGCCGGTAATAACGGAGGAAATGAATTTGTAATATCACCAAAATAATATAATTTATACCCTACAGAATCTCTGACAATTGCTGGTGTATCCATCCATTTTGAATCCCATTCTCCTGCTGTTCCCTGATACAGAATAGGAGTAGGATGTTTTGTCCAGTTTATCCCATCTGTTGAATAAGCATAATTTATAACTGCCACATTAGTAAATAATCCTCCGCCTCCCACATACCACATCTTAAATGTATCATTTTCCAGAAGACATTCTGGTTGGCCTATAGCTCTAAATTCCCAGATATTATTACTCTTTATTATCACCGGGTTATTAGGATATTTCTCCCATTTAATCTGAGCAAAAACTCCAGAACAACTGAACAAAGTTATTAAAACAATTATTCTTATTAAAAACATATAAGATTTAAGATTATATCCATAGTTTTATATCCATTTGACATAATCTCTCCCAATACATATTTACCTTAAAAGTAGCAGCTTCTTAGTTTGTAAAAACTCACCTGCTTGAAATTTTACAAAATATATTCCCGATGGCATAATTTTTTTCTCTTTATCTTTTCCATCCCAAGATACTCTGTAATTACCAGAAATTTGCCACTCGTCAACAAGAGTTTTTACAGGCCTTCCACTTAAATCATAAATTCTTAAACTTACCTTACTTGCTACTGGTAATTGATAATTAATAACAGTTGAACGAAAGAATGGATTGGGATATACATCGTTTAAACCAAAAACTTTCGCTTTTAATCTTGGATCCTTCTCCACCCCAGTAGGCACATATTTAAATACATCGCCATTTGGAGTAGTCCCGGCATAGATTGTGCCATTTGATGCCCGAAGTAAAGTCAGACACTCAAATGCCCCATCTAACCGACCAGTGAAATACCAAGAATTGCCACCATCATCAGAAGCATAGACAACTGAGTCGTATGCAGGTTGAAATCCAGCATAAATTGTGCCGGATAAGTCTTCAACCATAGTATAGACACGCACAGAAAGAACTTCGCCACGCCTAATTTTTGCAGTTGTATCCCATGTTGCTCCACTATCAACAGATTTATAGACATAGCCACCACATACACCTGCACCTGTATGAATCCAGCCCATTGCATAATAAGTGCCATCACTTGTTTCAT
>JACQXS010000032.1:7752-20518 GCA_016208615.1 Candidatus Stahliibacteriota bacterium
AAAAACCATCAACACTTGCTCTTTCATTGGTAGACAAAAGTTTCAAGGTATCCCATGTTACACCATTGTTCCCTGATTTATAGATAAGCGGCCCCATAGACCAACCGCCTGCAAAAATTGTCCCATTTGTAGCTTGATATAAAAATGCAAAAGGAGGATCAATTTCACGCAATAAACCAGTCCGAGTCCAAGATAAACCTCCATCTGTAGTTCTGTATACACGACTATAAATTAATGATTCGGGGGCTGTTCCTACTAATATATCTCCATTTTGAAGCCGTAATAGAGCACGAGATGATGTAATCCCTGGAATATTTGCAGTATTGGTCCATGAACTTCCACCATTCACTGATTTAAATACATCGCCATTTGGATATGTTCCGGCATAAATTGTGTCCCCACAAACAATAAGTGAATAAACAACCATAGCACCGGGTAAGTCAGCAGTTGCCGTCCAAGTAGCCCCTCCATTTATAGTCTTAAATACTTTGCCCATAGGTACAGTATCAGCACAAGCAGTAGCTGCATAAATAGCGCCATTACCTTCTTTTAAATCATATACATAAATTGCATTCTCTAACTCGCCTGTCTTTATCCAATTCCCATACCCTTGAGCAGTATCAGGAGAAAATAAATTCCCTTTCCTTGCTACCCAAAGGTCTTCGTCACCTCTACTCCCTTCCCATGATTCTGATGCAATCCATAGTTCATTACCATCAGGAGATTCATAAGGCGTGCAGGCAGTCCTATCATTATTAATTGGTGCAGCCACTACACTTACAGTCCCCCATCCGGAGCCAGTCCAACTTGAAACATAAATATCAGTCCCTCCATAGCTGCCTTCTAACCTTGAGCGACCACCAAAGTTGCTAAAATACAATCTTTGACCATCGGCACTCTCAAAACACCTTGTCTCAACATTAGAAGTATTAACTGGCGGACCAATATTTGTAACCGAATCCCACGCTGTACCATTCCATTTGGCAACCCATATATCAGAACCACCATAACCCCCGGGGCGATTAGAATCAAAATATAACCTCTGGCCATCAAATGAGATTGCCGGATTATCCGCATTTGGGTTTACAGGGGGAGGAAGTTGGGTTGCTGGTGTCCATTGTGTGCCATCCCATGTTGACATATAAATACCACCCCTGCCAAAATAAAGAGTATCGCCATTATAAGTAGAAGATGGACGACGCTCTGCAAAAGAAGTATTAATATTAGGACCGGCATTTACTTCTTTACCCCAGCATTGATTGATACTATCCCACTCAGACATATAAATATCCCAGTCCCCCATATGACCCGGGCGCGCCGGCCCAATAACATTCGTGGATACAAAAAATAGACGCTTCCCATTACCACTCACCCATGGCATACAATCAGGGTCATAATTACATACCTCTACACTTTTAGGATATCCCCAGCCCCCGTAATAAATCTTGGGAGCAGGAAGGCTCTGTCCTACTTTCTCGTCTGTAGAGAAACTTTCTCTTGCTTCTGCTTTTTTCTCTGTATTACAAGAATATTTCTCCCTAATCCTTAACCTCTCTCCCGGGTCACACGCTTTAAGAATACAATTACTCAATGTGGCAAGTATGACCCCTACAATGAAAAATCTTCTTACCATTTTACCCTCCTTACCCTATCAGGCAGTCTATTTCACTATATCACCGAAGGTGAAAATCTATCCGACCCAAGACAATACCACTTACAAACCTATCTTAGTAAAATAAGACCTTTGGTGTATTTGAAACTATTCGCTTCAAGCTGATAAAAATATATACCACTTGACACCTTCCTACCACTCATATCCTTGCCATTCCATCTTACCGTATGATAGCCAGCTTTTTGTTGCCCATCAACAAGAACTTTTACAAACTTACCTGCAATATTGTAGACTTTAACTGAAATATTACCCGCTGTAGGTAATTGGTAAGCAATTTCAGTCTCCGACACAAATGGATTTGGATAATTCTGTAACAACTTTTCTTTTCCTATTTCCCATTTACCTTTTTCTTCTACTCCAACCGGCATATATTTAAACACATCACCATTTGGGGTAGTCCCGGCAAAGATTGTGCCATCTGAAGTTTTAAGTAGACATAACGCCTCATATGCACCGTTCAGTCTTCCTGTACTCTGCCAAGTTTGACCACCATCAGTAGAGCGGAAGACAACTGAATCCGGACCAGGATGAAAACCAATATAATATGCACCATCACTATCTTCTACCATATCAAAAATCAACGCTACAATCATCTCGCCATTTGGAATTACACCAACGGTATCCCAGCTAATCCCATTATTTGTTGACGAAAGTAATATTCCTTGTGGACCGTGTGCCCAACCACTGCCTCATAGAGACAGAAAATACCTGACTCAGTTTGTGGTAAACCTGCAGTCCTCTGCCAAGTTGCACCATTATTAGTTGACCGCCACACTCGCCCCATTCCATTGGAATCAGGGGAGGTACCTACAAAGAGTGTACCATCTGATTTCTGAAAAATCTCCCTCACTGCACGAGCATAAGCAAATTGCACAACCTCATTCCATGTTGTACCATCATCAGTTGAGCGAAAGAGCTTGCCATTCGGATATGTACCAGCAAGAAGAGAGCTATCCTGTGCTACTAAAAGAGAATAGATATGTGTCTCGCCTAAAATATCACCCGTATTCTGCCAGGTCAGCCCACCATCAGTTGTCTTAAACACATCACCATTTGGGGCAGTAGCAGCATAAATTGCACCAGCTTTCTCAACCAGTTCATAAATATATGTTGCACCCGCCAGTTCACCCGTATTCTGCCATTCACTAAAAATTTTACCCGCTGACACCTGTCGCCAGTCTTTACTTTTATGACAGACCCACACATCCTCTTCCCCATAAGTACCCTCAGAAACATGGCTCCCTAAGAACAGTCTACCATCAGAGGTTTCAAACGCTGAACAACTTGGCAAATCAGTGTTAACCGGGGCAGGCAAAATTTGGGCAACTCCCCATTCAGTACCGGTCCAATGTGAAACATAAATATCAGCATCACCAAATTTCCAATAAGCACTCCGACCACTACCAAAATCTGAAAAATAAAGTCTTTGACCATCAGGAGAAATTGCCGGATGCGTCTCCGCATCAGAACTATTTACATTTGGGCTGTTCCTGTTTGACGCAAAATATAATTGCCTACCATCAATAGAGATTGCACAAGGACCATCTCTAACAGCTGGATTTGAATCATTTACCGGATATGGAAGTTTTATCGGAGCAGACCAATCGGTACCTTCCCAAGTTGAGACCCAGAGTTTACTACCTTTACATACAAATAGACTTTCACCACTCGCCGAAATAGTCGGATAGGTCGCTGGATTTATGTGGCGACCAACATTGCGGATAGAGTCCCAAGTAGTACCATTCCATTTTGCCATATAAACATTAAAACCATCACCAATATGAAGTGTATCATATGGTGGACCATTTTGTACCCCCGCATTAAAGACAATAACCTGTCCATCTGCTGTTAGTGATGGATGACACTCGGAATTGTAGCCACTTATACCACTAACACTTATCGGCAAACCCCAAGTATCTTGAGTCGCAACTTGCAAAACTCTATTAGAGAATGTCTCATTACTAACCTGAACCGCCCCGCTTTGGCGGGGTGCAGATGGGGTTTCAAAAGATTTCTTCTTAATTGTTAGTCTCTCCCTCGGGTCACATGCCCGGAGAGAAAAAATACCCACTATGGTAATCAAAATTACCATACTTAAACATAGTCCTATCCTTTTCATTTTACCATCCTTCGGGTTATTACCCATTTCTAATTTTTTACTCCTTCTACTTATCAGTTGAAGCAACCCGCCATCCGGACAAATATAGCAACACCAAGCTCGCGGAATAACTACTGAAACTAACAAAACACACAAAAATGATATAATCGCTGAATACTTAAGATTTGCCTGCCCAGGAACACACCAAGGACCAGGTACTTTATACTTTGTAATTGCAAGAACAGCCCACCCCAATAAAGATAAGTATTTGAATTTACTAAACACTCGCTCCTTATCAGGATATTGGACAGCTAATATAGAAATAATTATTGTGAGCAATCCCAACCAAGCCCCAGCTCCCATAATAATAGGAGATGGACAAGCTAACCACATAATTAAACCTATAACTATCAATAAAATGATTAAAATTACCAAACTTAACCTTTTGTTTCTTTTAGAAAGATTAGCTTTCCCAGTCATATCCTGAAGAAAGCCAACAGGACATATCCAGTAGCAATAAAATTGGCGTCCCCAAATTATAACAGGTACTATTACAAATATAGGAAACCAAAACTGTGCAAGCGATAAAGATACACTTCCATTAAATAAGTCCTTACTTCCCCAAATTATCTGCTTCGTGATGCACAAACACTGCAAAAAGATTATACCCAAAACTAAAAGATAAATAGATTGAATAATTCGGCGTGCCTTGGTGTAGCCCATAGAAACAAGAAAAGCTGTAACTATAAAAAACACAAGCAAAATTGGAATAAGAACAAACTCATCTCCTGTCTCTCCTTTTGAAACAAGAGACGGTATATTCTCCTTAAATACCTTCCAATAAAAATTAGACATCTTTTCCTCCTTGAGTTTATCCCGAACTCGTTTCGGGACTACCTTAAAAGTAACAGTTTCTTAGTTTGTGAAAAATCACCCGCTTTTCCGCCTGAGGCGGATCCCGAAAGCCTTCGGGATAATTTTACAAAATATATACCTGAAGGCACACTTTTTCCCTTATTATCTTTCCCATCCCATACTACAGCAGTGGTTAGTAACGAGTAGTTAGTGACAAGTGTTTTAACCAATCTGCCCCCCAAATCATAAATCTGCGCGCTAATTTTTTGTCCCTTACTAACCCCTGACCACTTAACACTGGTCACTGTAGTAAATGGATTAGGGTAAATCTGGAACAGTTCATATATTGATGGAAGAGGATTGAGGTCCTCAACACCAACATTTACAATCTTTCCTCTTCTATAATATATTTCATAGTTTGGAAAGTACCTGCCATCAGTCCAAACTACATGAACATAAGAAGTATCATACCAGCTACTTATACAAATAGATGATGCAGAAGAGAAAGTGGGGCATAAATTTTCATCTTTCTCCCATGTAGCACCATTTCCTATTTTATAAAATACTCTGTTATAGCCTACATCTCGCCTATCCTGCCATACAATATGGATTAGCCCGTTTCTATCAACTGCCATTGACGGTAAATCAGTTTCTATAGTATTTGTGTTAGAATCAGGATTACTCCTGCTCGTCAATTGAGTATCCGGAAGCCAGGTTACACCTCTGTCTGGAGACTGTTTGTAATAAATTTCCCAACACCCGGGGAAACCATAACTACCGGGGCGGTCATCGTGCCAAACCACATGCACTTTGCCAGAGCCGTCAACAGCAATAGTTTGGTCGCAAGAGCCATTATCAGGATCATAGGTTAATCTAACATCGGATTCCCAATTTACTCCATTATTTAAGGAGCGATTAAAATATACCTCTCTTCTATCTCCTACTATGTTGTCTCTCGTATCTTGCCAAACCACATAAACATAACCACCATTATCAATAGTACAGACTGGATTTTCTTTGCTTGAAGAAACAAAAGTTAATTGCTGTGGTAAGCTAAAAGTAACACCGTTATCTAAAGAGTAAATATTAAAAATCTGCCAGCTTCCTGAGACATATCTTTTATATACTACATTAACTATTCCATTTGCGCCATAACCCACAGCAGGACCTATTCCAATAGAATTTGAGTCTAGGATTCTTTCTACTTCGAAAGTAGAACCTCCGTCTGTCGAGCGGATATAATAAAGTTGGGACACGCCACTCCTATAATCGGACCAAACTAAATGAAGAGACCCACTCGAAGATACAGCAATAGACGGAGCAATCGCAGATATTCCTGTATTAGTTAATTGAGTATCTAACTCCCAAGTTACTCCTCTATCTAATGAGCGTTTGTAAAAAATTTCAAACTTTCCAGTCCGGTTATCCGACCAAACCACATGCACACAATTAAAAGAATCTGCCCCTATAGCCCAGCCATTAGAACCGGCAATAGCACTTGTATCAGGGTCATTAGTAAGGCGGACTTCATTTTCCCAAATTATTCCAGGTGCAGCACGCACCCATCCACTTATAAATGAACCTACCACCATAAACATTGCCAATAACCTTTTCATCTTATCTGCTCAAAAGCAGCAATTTCTTAGTCTGCAAGAATTCACCTACTTTTAATTTTACAAAATATATTCCCGCTGATACCAATTGACCATTATTGTTCTTTTGGTCCCAAATTATTTTTTGTGGAACACGCATCGTAAGCTGTGGACAATTAAAATTCTTAATCACGCTCCCTTTAACATCATAAATAGTCAAAGAAAATGGGAAATCTTTTACAAGTTTATCTTCGGTATCAAACCATATCTCAATAATTACCATCTGGGCTGTGGGATATGGGGGATATACATTTAATTGTATATTTCTGTTTAATAATTGGTAATTCTGCTCTTCAATTCCATATACCTGACCGAGAGAGTCAGTCTTAATTAGATAAACGCCGGCATCTCCGGGGATTGAGTCCAGCGGCCAAGAAATAGCATCTATATACCCTGATACTATAAAGCCCCCATCCATAGTCTGCAAAACAGAAAGCCCACCATCATTTTCTTCATGACCAAAGACCCTTGTCCATAAAGTATCGCCGTTTTGGTTCAGACGTAAAAGCCATACATTGTCGTAATCCGGCCCAAATGACTGTGTGTAACCCGCAACTATGAATCCGCCGTCAGTTGTTTGAAGAATAGATCTCCCACCATCATAATGTCCAAATGTACCATAAATTTTTGTCCATACGGTATCACCCGATGGATTAAGTTTTAATATCCACAAATTTTCCGAAGGGTTAACATCATTGATATCGGTTTGACCGGTTGCGATAACTGCACCATCCGAAATCAGACTCATAGAAAGAATAGATAGATGGGAAGAGTAATCGTATTTGTTAGTATCAATAATATTCCCCAATGAATCAAGCAATATAAACCAGGCATCCGATGCCGTTGGAAAAGGCGGTGGTGGTGCGACAACATCCATATTAGCGGCAACTAAAAATTTCCCATCGGGTAATGACACAACTCCGGCACCTAAGTCATTTTTATGAGTCCCATTGTCAATAATTCGAGTCCAGAGTGTATCTCCACTGGCATTGAGTCTCAGTATCCATACATCGTAATCACCGGCTCCGTATTTTTGTGTTTCTCCTACAATGACAAATCCGTTATCGCTGGTTGTAGCAATGCGCTCGCCGGCATCTGCCTTGTTCCCTCCGTATGTGCGTGTCCATAAAGTATCACCGCCGGGAGTTAATTTTGCAACCCAGAGGTCTCGGCCCATGGTATATGATTGTTGTTGGTAACCTACGATAACAAAATTGCTATCTATCCTCACAATTGCATTTGCCATATCATTTCCATTTGCAGCACCCCCATATCTGAGCGACCAGAGAGTATCACCCAGGGAACCCACTTTTAGTATATATGCATCTTGATTCCAAAAGAAATTACCGCCTGGGAATGAAGTCGTAAAACCTACAATTATAAAATCACCATCTTGGGTCTGGACTATTTGATTACCCCATTCTGCACCAGTACCACCGTATTTTCTCTCAAAGGTTATAGTCCCATAAAGTAGATGCGAGAACATAAGAAAACAAAAAGTTATTGCTAACCTCAATATACAGAAAAAAGGAAACTCTCCAAAGCAAGATTGGCTGTAATTGTTGCCATAGACTGAACCCTTGCCAATACGAACAAAAGAAAACAACAATCCACAAAATGCTTCTTTCATTGCTCTTCCTCCCACTACCTCAATAGTAGCAGCTTCTTTGTTTGTGAAAACTCACCCGCTTTTCCGCCTGAGGCGGATCCCGAAAGCCTTCGGGATAATTTTACAAAATAAAGCCCCGAACTCATACTTTCCCCTGCTTCATTCTTACCATCCCAAACTATTTTGGTAATTGGGGATTGGGAGTTAGGGGTTAGTGAAAAGGTTTTAACTAATCTCCCTGTCAAATCGTAAATCTTTAAACTTGCTATGCTTCTCTGCGGTATCTGATAACTAATAACTGTAGAGCAAAGGAATGGGTTTGGATAAGATTTAAGAGATAATACATTTAAGTTCTCGCATTTCTCCATTATTGATGTAGGTCTTAATTTTCTCACTAATTCTTGGAGAGATAGCGTGTCAGTCGGTGAGTAGTGAATCCAAATGCAATCAACTGAATCAGCAACTTTTTGAATACAGAGATAGATACTGTCCAATGATACGCCTAATGTCAGTGATACTTGCACTATAACATAAATATTAGGATTAGAATTGCGTAGCCGTCTCGTCCTAAAAAGCGATTGAGACTGAAAAGTATCAATGTTCCTTTCATATTGTTGCATTTGCAATACATAACGGTCACAATAAACTGCCCACTCAGGGGCAAGCGAATCATCGTACCTACGGTCAGGACCAAGAGTTAACTCTAAAGCATTGTCATAAGCAAATTGGGAAAGACGCTGAACAGTTCCAACTGGGTCAGCTTTTTCGGAATCCGGAGTCAGTGGCCAGTGTTCTATATTATATGCTATCCATGAGGCATCTCCCTGATAGTATGGGAACTGGACAATGAGTAATGAAGCACAAGGACTCCTTACACCCTTTAATCCTTTTTGGATTGCAGATAGACTATCAGATAATGGAACTTGTACCATTATAAGGTCACTATCTCTTAGAGCAGAATTAAACCATCCCTTGAGTAATGGTGGAGAATAGTAAAAACCTAAATCTAATTCCCCTACCCCTGCCCAAACATTGCAAACATACCAAACACACAAAATCATAAACCTTAACACCCTCATCGTTACCTCAAAAGTAGCAATTTCTTGGTCTGCCTAAAAGTTTCTCCTATCTGCAATTGACAAAAATATAAACCTACAAGAAAATCCTTTGAATCTATTTTAATTTCATATCTTCCAGCTTTCTTAATTCCTTTCTCAAGCATAGCTACCTTTTGCCCACATATATTATACAAAGATAATTCAACTTCTGATGTTTGCGGAACTGCGTATTGAACATTAGCACCCGATAAAACAGAATAAATAGATAAAGATGGCTCTAAATAGGACTTTCCCTCCTCTACCGCAGGTTTATAGGTCAAATAAATTGTATTGTCAAATGTAAGGGTATCATAGCTACCAAAAGCTGAAAAGAAATAAAACAACCTGATTAGATAAGTTCCTACATCAAGTCCACAAGTTATAAACTCACAAAGTTCTCTATTATTCACAGTATCAGTAATTACGCCAGTTAGCGGGAAAAATTGTGAAGTATCTTTAATTGGAGCATATTCTAATTTATAACCTTCAAACTCAAAAGGCGAATACAGAGCTTTGACAATTGTCGCACTTCCTCTAATAGATAGAGTATCCTCAATATATGCAGGTGAAGGAGGATATAATCCTGTAACCAGCACTGTTGCTGAATCATACACCTGTATAGGATTAGCAAGAATAGTATTATACAGCACAGATATTGCCATATCTCGCACTATCAGGTGTCCCCACATAAAATTTGTAAGAAAAAGCATAGATATAGAATGGTCTTCCATAAGAGCATCTGTATAAAGAGAAGTAAAAAATGAGATTAAAAAGGATGAACCCGCTGCTCCAATATGCCCACCATAACCATCACAGGTAGTATTCATAAGAAAAGTCTTGCTTGAATCAATTGTACTTGCAATACATTCACCAAAAATAGACCCTTTAAGCGTAATATTTGACCCTCCGCCTCCAAAAAAATATAGATTCCACGCACGCACTGATGAGTTTATAAGATGTAGGTTTCTTTCAGGTAACGGGGCAATCCAATTATCATAATGCGACTCATCTACAAGTCCAGATATAGTGTCAAGCATAGTAAGTTCAAAAATATTACCACAGCTTTGTAAATTTGCATCATAGATAGTTATGTCAGTGCTATCCATTGCCATTGTTGCCAATATCAAGCCATATAGACTATCTATTTCAACAGAATAAGTAAGTCCTCTGCAAGTTGTATCAGGATAAGTAAATTTCTCAACCCAATCTCCCATATTAAAAGAACCGTGCAGTTCACCTGATGACCCTCTTGGAAAACCAAGCCATATAAGCACAGTATCAGAATGAGATATGTGTAATTGAGATGAATCACCAAGTATAACAAATTCTCCTACTCTATTAGAATTTCTTATATCAATTACGCTACCAGTCCCAAAAGTGCAAAAAGTAATAAATCCACCATCCATATCCACACTATCCATCAAAAAATAACTTTTATCAACAACAGTAACAGATATTGGAAGATTAGCAGAGTTAAAGCAAGTATTATTTATTTCAATTTTAGCAGAGTCCGTTGTCATTAAAGTAAATTGATAGATAAAATCTTGAAGCATCACAAAATCTGTATTATCTACAGAAAAAGATGAATTCTGGAGAGCATATAGATTACCTTTGAAGAAAAATGAGCAATTCCTAACAATAAGCTGTGCATTATTCACTAATACAATATTACCATAAATAGTTGTATCGTGTTCTATTACCAACACAGAATCAATAACTATATCATCTTTCGTAGCATTAAAAGTAGCAAGTTTTTCTCCATTTAACCCCATTCTGCTAATAACATTTGAAATCCCGGATGGGTATCCTATTACATTCTTTGGAATGAAACTCTTTTTCTCTTTGGGTGGCGTCAAGCCGTATGTCTTCGGTATAGACTTCATTCCCTGCTGAAGTAAATCAAATTGCCCTGCTTTTGCCACCAAGGACAATAAAACTAAAAATACTATCACTTCTTTTTTCATTTCTCCTCCCAGAGGTTATCCCGAACTCGTTTCGGGATTACTTTATTAACAACATTTTCTTTGTTTCTTGAAAATCACCTGCTTTTCCGCCTGAGGCGGATCCCGAAAGCCTTCGGGATAATTTTACAAAATATATTCCTGATGGCAAGAAGTTTTTCTTATCATCTCTGCCGTCCCATGCAACCACATATTGGCCTATATTCATCGGTTTGTCTATCAAGTTTTTTACCAAGCAACCCGCTATATTGTAAATCTCTACCTTATAGACATCCGGAGCAGAAACTATAACCTGAATTTTACAGGTAGAATTAAAAGGGTTAGGACATATAGAAACAGAATTTTTTGGGATTTTTATATCATAATCAGCAATACCAGTATTGTCTAACATCTTTCTGAATGCCGTATGAACCAGCTTTGGCGTACCGGCAAAATCACGCATCCCGATGGTCCCAAACTGCTTAAACCACTCGGGTGCGCCAAGATATTGTGTGTCATACATTTGATACCATATAATTGCAACAGGAGAAGGGGTTGTTGAAGATACCTCTGCAACTATCTTCCGCATAAATTGATACTGAAGCTCTTCAGAAAACCCCAACCCTGTATCCGAAGGGCAACCAAACTCTGGTATTAGGAGAGGTTTGTCCGGAGCAAGACTTTTTACTAAAGTGAAATAATCTGTTACATAAATACTTGTATCAGGAGAATTAGGATAGAAGCTGTAAGCTATAGAATTACAATAAGGTAAAATTTGCTCCCATGCATTACATATTGTCGTGTCAAATGTTCCGTCAGGACTTATCATCTGCTCCAGCACAAAATAAGCAGTTATATGGATTTCGGGCCTATCTGATAATGCATCATTAACTTCTTGGAGAAGCAAAACATAGTTATTCCATTGGTCTGGCCGAACAGTATAAAAAATGCTGGTCTCAATCCCTACGCTCACAATAACAGGGTCAACCTCATCCACAAGTGCAACAAGTTCATCAATATATGCCTGCCGCACTTGAGGAGAAAGCGAATCAACCGGTGTGCCGTCAGGCATAGAATTTATCTCGCCAACGGTTTCAATATGATCATGCGTGAAGTCTAAAGTTAACATTCGTGCAAGCCCAAGAAATTTTGCTTGTGAGGAAACTTGCAACTGTGATTTATGCCCATTCAGTAAAGGCATACCGGCAAGGCCATTCCACTTAATATGAGTAAATACATTCACTATATCACTGACCTCAGCTATCTTGGATGGCAAGTCTTCATAAGCAGGCTCTGACCAATTTCTTGCAACCTCAGCCACAGTACCAATGTAGAAATTGCGTTGCAAACCTTCCAAAGGATCATCAACTTCTGATGTATCATGTCCAGTGCCTGCTTCGGCCACATCAAATATCACCTGCACATCGTCAAACCAACCACCACCACCTTCACCATTAACTAATAGAACAGCCGATATTATCTCGGCAGGACCAGTAGCCACGAATGAATCGGAAAGTTCAACCCACCCCGTATCACCGGCACCGGGAACAAGAAGCGTATATCCAACCACTGGTATAGCACCAAAAAGAGAATCAGTAGACTCAGGGTTATATGCAAATAATAGGGCAAGTCCACCTCCCGGATTTTGAAGTCTTATCTTTGCCGAAAAAGTAATAGTTTTTCCTCCAAGGTCAAATGTAGGAGCATCAAGACATTGAGATACGAAATAAGTCTCTCCTTGAGGACAATCAGGAGTCAAATGTAAACTTGCCACGCCAGAGTATACAACTGTGCTGTCTAATTCCCAGTTTCCAAGTGTATCAGTAGAGTCTTCTTCATTAAA
>JACQXS010000124.1 GCA_016208615.1 Candidatus Stahliibacteriota bacterium
CAATCCCCATCTCAGGCTGAGGAAAATTAAGAAAATGGCAGAAGCAAATAAAGAGAATTATTATGTATATGTATTAAAAGATGCAAAAGGACATTATTACATTGGCTCAACAAAAAATATTGAAAGACGCTTAAATGAACATAATAGCGGTAAAACTAAATCACTAAAATATAGGAGACCTGTAAAGTTGATATATTATGAGTTGTTCGATACCTATGCCGAAGCGTATAAACGAGAATTTATTATAAAGAGCTATAAGGGGAGTAATGCATTTAAGAAACTCTTATATACTAAAATGGAGGTAGAGCGTCCCGCCGTGGCGGGAAGGTCGTGGGTTCAATCCCCATCTCAGGCTGAGCGAAAAATATAATGGGAGGAAAGATTTAACTACTGCTATGAGAGAAATAATTGCTTTATCTTGTAGTGAGTGTAATCGTCGTAATTACACGGCTACAAAGAACAAAAAAACCCAAACAGAGAAGCTCACATATATAAAATACTGCCCATCGTGCAACAAGCGAACTCCACACAAAGAAGTTAAAGTAAAATAAAGTTCTGACTGGGCTAGAGCGAAAAAATGGTACGAATAAGGGTTAAGTGCCCTCATTGTGGGAAAAGTTTGATGGATGAGGAGCATAAGCTTAATGGAAATCCCTGCGTAACCGTTATTATTGAATTTGAGAATACACGGGGATGGGCACACCTTTCGTCATTTTATGGTGATTATACCACTGAGTATGAGTTCTCGCGAGCTTCCGGCATCATAGCTAAATTCTTTTGTCCACACTGTAATTCAGAATTAACATCTACTACTATTTGTCAGAAATGCAGTGCCCCAATGGTATGGTTTGACTTTTTAGAGGGCTATGGAAGAGTGCAAATATGTTCGCGTCGTGGCTGCAAGCACCATCTTATTGAATTTGAGGATATGGAAAACGAACTACACGAATTCTTTAATATCTATGGTAGAGATTAGCAAATTAGATGATTACATTAGTTGAATGAAGTAGTCAGAGCAACCTTATTACAAAAAAGGGGGTCAAATGTCCAGCGCAGTAGATACCTTCTTACAGAAGGTAGTGGAGAAAAATCCTGGTGAAAAAGAATTTCACCAGGCGGTACAGGAAGTTGTGGAATCTGTTATGCCTTTCATTGAGGCAAATCCCAAGTACAAGGAAGCCAAAATCCTTGAGCGGATTGTTGAGCCGGAGCGTGTCATAATGTTCCGTGTGCCTTGGGTGGATGATAAAGGCGAAGTCCAAGTTAACCGCGGGTATCGGATTGAAATGAATAGTGCCATTGGACCTTACAAGGGCGGATTAAGGTTTCATCCGACTGTAAAGCTTGGGATTCTTAAATTTCTTGCCTTTGAGCAGGTTTTCAAAAATGCACTTACTACACTCCCAATGGGTGGAGGTAAAGGGGGTTCTGATTTTGACCCCAAAGGCAAATCAGATAACGAAGTTATGCACTTTTGTCAGGCATTTATGAACGAGCTGTTTAGACATATTGGTGCCAATACCGATGTACCCGCAGGTGATATTGGGGTAGGCGGACGAGAAATAGGATTTCTATTTGGTCAATACAAAAAGCTACGCAACGAGTTCACTTGTGTACTTACCGGCAAAGGACTTAATTGGGGTGGTAGTCTTATTCGTCCCGAAGCTACGGGTTATGGGGCGGTTTATTTTGCAGAGCAAATGCTGAATACTCGTCGCGATTCTATAAAGGGCAAAACGGTTGCTGTATCAGGGTCAGGAAATGTGGCACAGTACACAGTAGAGAAAGTAAATCAACTTGGAGGCAAGGTAGTTACATTATCTGATTCCGCCGGTACTGTATATGACCCTGATGGTATAAACGAAAAGAAGTTAGACTTCGTAATAGAGCTAAAAAATGTCAAGCGTGGTCATATTAAGGAATATGCCGATAAATACAACTGTAAGTATTATGAGGGCAAAAGGCCATGGTTTGTCAAGTGTGATGTTGCTTTTCCATCCGCAACCCAGAATGAGGTAAGTGGTGAAGATGCGAAGTCTCTTGTTTCAAATGGCTGTGTCTGTGTAGCAGAAGGTGCTAATATGCCAAGCACTTCAGAAGCTATTAAAACATTCCTGGACGCAAAGATTTACTTCGGTCCCGGCAAGGCGGCTAATGCAGGTGGAGTTGCTACCAGCGGGTTGGAGATGTCACAGAATAGTCTTAGACTTAGTTGGACACGAGATGAAGTAGATAATAGGTTACACGGTATTATGGGTGCAATTCACGAACAGTGTGCCAAATATGGTAAGAATAGCGATTTCATTAATTATGTTAAGGGTGCGAATATTGCCGGCTTTATTAAGGTTGCCGATGCTATGCTTGACCAGGGTGTGGTATAAGTAATAAGTTACATTATAGAAAAGATGCCTCCATAAATTTGGGGGCATCTTTTTTAAGAAATAGATAATTTTTTTGCTTGACAACATATAAAAGAGTAATATGTTAGGAAAAGAATGAAAAGATTAGGTATTGATTCTCTCTCTCTCTCTCTCTCTCTCTCTCTGCGGAAATCAGCACCTACAGACTTATACTCCGTTTTAGATAAAAGTCTTTACTCTATTTCTACACTTAATTGCAGTAAAAATCTTAACTTTTATTTATTTCCATTTTTTAACTTAATCCAACTGGAAAATATACAAATAACGACGAGGTTTATTATTTTCAGCATAAAAAATCCTGATGTTAGTAGAAAAACATTGGGAGGCGGGATGATTTATCCCTCAAATTCTTCACTGAGGGCTGCGCTGGACTGCAGTTTTAATCTCGCCTCCTGAGGTAGTTTTAAGGAGGTAATTGACTATGGAAAATAGAGAATATATTGGACTTTGTTCTACTTGTAAAAATGTTTCCACTTGTATGTATATTGGAATCTCTGGACAACCCGTGCTGGAATGTGAAGAATTTGAGTCCTGCATCGCTTCTCCAATAAAGACTACTATCAAAAGCAGTAGTATAGTTAATAAACCAAACCCCGTCAAATATGATATATGCATAAATTGTGAAAACCAAGAGGATTGCAGTTTCATAAAGCCCGAAACTAACCTCTTATATTGTGAGGAACACAGATAGCAAACTATGCAAATTGATAATATAATACAAAAACATAAGACACAAAAAGAGGCATTAATTCCAATCCTACAGGACATACAAGTAGAGCTGAATTGGTTGCCACCTGAGGCAATTAAAGAAGTAGCTCAAAAATTGGCTATTCCGCTAATTGATGTTTATGGAGTAGCGTCATTTTATAGGGCATTTAGTCTTAAACCCAGGGGCAAGCATATAATTACTGTATGCCTTGGGACGGCGTGTCATGTGAGGGGTGGGGCAAGAATTGTAGCTGAGGTTTCAAGAAAACTTAACATAGAGCCGGACGAGACAACTGAGGATATGCAATTTACATTAGAGACAGTCAATTGCCTCGGTTGTTGTGCTATAGGACCTGTTGTAGTCATAGATGGTGAATATTATGGAGGCGTAACTTCCAGTAAGGTCAATTCTATTATATCAAAGTATCGCAAATAGGACAGAAGACAGAGGATGGATACATCATTAAAATCAAGAAAGATTAGAAGTGTTCCGGAGTTGAATGACCAAATATCAAGCACCAAATCCCAAATAATAACCAATGACCAAATTCCAAATAATAACCAATGACCAAAATAATGACCAATAACCAAATATCAGAGGAGTTAAAGAATATGCGGGCTTGTTCTTCTGAGGTTCCCTGTATAGTTATCTCTTGTGGTACTTGTGGTGAGGCAAGAGGAGCATTAAAAGTTGTAGAATCTTTTAAGGATGAAATTAAAAGACAATTTGTAGGGGAGAGTCGGCGACTTGCCCCTACCTTACGGATAACCGGGTGCCATGGTTTTTGTCAGGTTGAGCCAAATATCATCATTGAGCCCAAGGGCATATTTTATGTTA
Source organism: Candidatus Stahliibacteriota bacterium (assembly GCA_016208615.1). Taxonomy (GTDB): domain Bacteria; phylum Hydrothermota; class UBA3073; order JACQXS01; family JACQXS01; genus JACQXS01. The sequence goes on from JACQXS010000124.1 coordinate 3,967, forward strand.
AATTAAAGCCCGAAGATGTAAAAGAGATTATTACTGAAACAATAATCAATAATAAGATAGTTGATAGACTATCTTATGTTGACCCAATAACAGGCAAAAAGATTGCCTACGAAAAGGATATTCCATTCTATAAGAGTCAGCAACGCCTAATTTCAGGCAATAATTGTAAAATTGACCCTACAAGTATTGATGATTACATCTGTATAGGTGGCTATAAGGCATTAGCCAAAGCTTTATCTACAATGACTCCTGAAGATATAATCGCAGATATCAAGAAGTCAGGGCTTCGTGGTAGAGGTGGAGCGGGATTTCCTACGGGCAGAAAATGGGAACTGTGTCGCAAGGCGGTTAGCGGTAAGCAGTTAGCGGTAAGCGAAACCCAAAAACCCGAAAGCCTTAACCTCGCTTATATTATCTGCAATGCTGATGAGGGTGACCCGGGTGCTTATATGGACAGGAGTCTGCTTGAAGGCAATCCGCATTCAGTATTAGAAGGAATGATAATCGGGGCATACGCTATAGGAGCAAAAAAAGGTGGTCAGCACCACTCGCAAGGAATAGTTTATGTGCGAAATGAGTACCCATTGGCGGTTAAGAATATAAATATAGCCATTGAGCAGGCAAAAGAGTATGGCTTTTTAGGGGAAGACATTTTGGGGTCAGGGTTTGATTTTGACATCCAAATAACAAAGGGAGCCGGAGCTTTTGTCTGCGGTGAGGAGACGGCTCTTATTTTATCCATAGAAGGCAAAAAGGGTATGCCAAAGCAACGACCTCCTTACCCTGTTCAAAAAGGAGTATGGGGGAAGCCAACTAATATAAATAATGTAGAGACTTGGGCGAATGTGCCAAGCATAATCAATAATGGTGCAGAGTGGTATTCAAAGATCGGGACAGACAAAAGCAAGGGGACGAAAATCTTTTCATTAGTCGGTAAAATAAATAATACGGGGCTGGTTGAAGTGCCAATGGGTATAAGTTTGCGTAAAATTGTATATGATATAGGAGGCGGGATTCCTGAGGGTAAAGAATTTAAAGCCGTCCAAACAGGCGGACCATCCGGGGGTTGCATACCTAAGGAACTGCTTGATTTACCCGTAGATTATGAGAAGTTGGCGGAAGTAGGAAGTATAATGGGCTCGGGTGGTATGATAGTTATGGATGAAAATACCTGTATGGTGGATATAGCAAAGTATTTTATGAACTTCTTGCGAGATGAGTCTTGCGGTAAGTGTCTCTCTTGTAGAGAAGGCACGAGCAGAATGTATGAGATTTTGACCGATATTACCGAAGCAAGAGCCACTATGGAAGCACTTGATTTACTTGAAGAATTGGCAGGTGTAGTAAAAGATGCCTCGATGTGCGGACTGGGACAGACTGCGGGTAATCCTGTTTTAAGCACTTTACGATATTTTAGAGACGAGTATATTGCCCATATTAGAGATAAGAGATGTCCGGCAGGTGTTTGTAAAGATTTAATCACATATTCTATAGATGCGGAGTTGTGTACTGGCTGTATGGCATGCGTAAAGATATGTCCTCAAGAAGCAATTACAGGGAAAAAGAAAGAGCCACATAAACTTGAACAAGATAAATGTATTAAGTGCGGCGCTTGTAAAGATATTTGTAAATTTAATGCCGTAAAAGTGAAATGATTACTATGAGATTAAATGATGTGGAGCTTAATGTAAAAGACGAGAGTCGGGCGTTCCCAGATAAGAGTCGGGGCGCCAATACTCGGAGTCGGGGCGCCAATACTCAGAGTCGGGGCGCCAATACTCAGATATTGGCGGACATTTTTTAAGGAGGAATAGATGGGGACAAGAGATTTTATACCGCAGGGACAGGCGGAACGGGATGAGTGGTCGAATAACTTCGCTGCTATGGTGGAGGCTAATTTTGCTTCATATGGGTTGACGGCGGCTGAGAAGACCGAAGTCGTCACCTCTAATACGCAGCGCCACTCTTTTTATGTGGATAAGCAGGCAGCTGAAGCTACTTATCGTGGCAAAATAGAGGCATGGGAAGAAAGGGATACGATATTCGTCGAAATAGCACGCAAATATACTCGTAAGATACAGGCACGCCCAGAGACTATTGACTTCCAGCGCGAACAGCTACGCATAACGGTCAGAGACACTGAGCCAAGTCCAATAGGCGCTCCCGCTACGGCACCTATAATCTACATAGACTTTTCAAATCGGCTGCAATTCATTATTCATTGGGGACCTAATCCTATGAACGAGCTTCTGAATGGCAAGCCCGATGGAGTAATGGGTTGCGAGCTATGGATAAAGCTTGATACGCCGCCAACAGGACCGGAAGATATGCAGTTCGTGGCCATAGATACGGGCAGTCCATATGTGGCGAATATGCAGGGCAAGGCGGGAAAGACAGTGTATTGGCTGGCACGCTACTTGTCAACAAAGGGCGAGCCAGGACCGTGGGGTGAAGTGGTATCAGCGGAGGTGACGGGCTAAAAACAGAAGCCAGAGAACAGAAAAAGGAGGCAAAATGAGGGAAGTTGCTATAATAGGGGTCGGGATGACTAAGTTTGGTGAGCTTTGGGATAAGACGATACGGGATATATTTGTGGAGGCGGCTCTTAATGCGATAAAAGACGCGGGAGTTGATAGGATAGACTCAATGTATGTGGGCAATATGACGGCGGGGCTTTTTATAGGACAAGAACATATAGGCGCGTTGATGGCTGATTATTTGGGCATGGCGCCTATACCGGCGATGAGAGTTGAATCTGCTTGTGCTTCGGGAGGGATGGCACTGCGGGCTGGGTTGATGGAAGTATGCTCCGGGATGAGCGAAATAGTATTAGTCGGTGGCGTTGAAAAGATGTGGAGCGGCGCTGATGCCACTTACGCTCTTTCAACCGCAGCAGACCAAGAATATGAATGCTATCAAGGGATTACTTTCCCCGGTCTCTATGCCCTGATAGCCCGTTCCCATATGCATAAATACGGGACAACAAGAAAACAGCTCTCTATGGTGAGCGTCAAGAACCATCACAATGGCTCGCTCAACCCGAATGCCCAATTCGGACGCGAAACTACAATAGATGCCGTGACAAATGCTACTATGGTAGCCGACCCATTGACACTTATGGATTGTTCACCTGTGTCGGATGGAGGGGCGTGTGCTATTATTTGTCCAATGGATATAGCCAAGAAATATACTGATACACCTGTAAAGATACTTGCATCGGGAGCTGCAACTGACACTATTGCTCTACATCAGAGAAAAGAGATTACGGATTTGAATGCTGTTAAAGTAGCAGGTGAAAAAGCATACAAGATGGCAGGGCTTTCTCCAAAGGATATAGACTTGGCAGAAGTACACGATTGCTTTACTATAGCTGAAATATGTGCTATTGAGGAATTGGGATTTTGCGAAAAGGGCAAGGCAGGCGAATTTACAGAAAAGGGAGAAACCGGCATTGAGGGCAAGATGCCTATCAATACTTCGGGAGGATTGAAGTCTAAGGGACATCCGGTAGGTGCAACAGGAGTAGCACAAGCAGTTGAAATAGTCGAACAATTGCGCGGCAATGCAGGGAAGAGACAAGTGAAGGATGCAAAAATAGGACTAACCCAAAATATGGGCGGCTCAGGCGCCTCATCGGTTGTCCATATATTTGGAGTTTGTTAAGTTAATAGAGTTCATTGAGTTGGAATAAAATATAGAAATTCGTAGAGATTGGTGGAAATTAAGTAGAAATTATTTGCGTCTTTACAAACAGAGTGATGTAATCAGCAAACGTAGTGATGTAATCATCAAACAGAGTGATGTAATCATCAAACAGAGTGATGTAATCATTAAGTTTCTATTAGGTTCTACGAGTTTCTATTAATTTCTACTCTATTGATGAAGTATAATATTCTACTTATTTCACCCCCAGTAGCGCCGGCTGTACCTGCACCCGGAACATCAGAAGGTAAGTTGGCTAAAAAGGCATTCGCTAAACAAAAGTTAGGTGCCCTCCCACCATTAGGATTGTTATATTTAGCCAGCGAATTGTTAGAGGCAGGGCAGAATGTAGAAGTAGTGGATTTCAATGCCCGTAATTATAGTCAGGAACTATTATCTAATCTGCTGCATAATAAAGATATTGTCGGATTGAGTGTGTTTAGTTTTAATCGCAAAGAAGTAGATATGGTAATTGCAGATATTAAAACTTTAAGCCCGCATACCAAAATTATAGTTGGCGGACCTGATATTACACTTTATCCGAGAGTTATTGATAAAGCAGATGCCGCCATTATAGGTGAAGCAGAAGATAGAATAGTGGGAGTGGTAGAGGCATTGGTAAATGGGCATACGCTTGAACAATACAAAGGCGTATTGGTTCGGAATAATGGTAAAGTAACAGGTAATCCGGAATGTCAAATACAGATGGATTTAGATAAAGTAAAATTCCCTGCCCGGCATATACTTAAAGAAAAGTATAGTCTATGGGGTGAGAAGCTGGCAAATAAAGTGACTACTATTGTGACTACAAGGGGATGTCCATTTAGCTGTAAGTTTTGTGCCCATAATCGGATTACTTATAAACATAGGGCAAGGGGGGTAAAAAATGTGCTCGATGAAATAGAACTAATATATCAGCAGGGATATGAGATATTGGGGATTGTAGATGAAACATTTACTATAAGTCGCAAAAGGATGGTACAGATTGCCGAAGGTATAATAGAGCGGAAGATAAAGTTATTATTGGCAATTGAAGGTAGAGTGGCACCGGCAGACGATGAATTATACAAATTACTGAGAAAGGCAGGTACACGATTACTTTATTTTGGCATTGAATCAGGTAATCAAGAGGTATTAAACTTTTATCGCAAAGGCGTAACCGTAGAGCAAAATAGAAATGCAATTGAATTGGCGAATAAGAATAGTATTTTCTCTGTGGGTAGCTTTATATTGGGCGCACCCATAGAGACGAAAAAGCACTTTGACAGGACGATTAAATTTGCCTGTAAGACACCGCTGGATTTTGGGAACTTCTTTGTCCTGGAATACACATATGGGTCAGAGTTGTGGGACGAAGCATATGCAAGCGGTAAAGTTAAAGCAGATGAATTTGATGTCCCCGCAGACTCTGCCAGAGGATTAGGACAATTTACTAAACAAAAACTTGAAACCGCTTGTACCAGAGCGTTTTATAGATTTTATATCAGACCTAAATGGTGGATAAGGGAATTGCAAAAATTGATAGCCGAGAGAGATAAAAGAATTGTAAGACTCTTTTTCCATATAGTAAAAGTGGCTATTGCACAACTTACTGCATAATAAGGGTTCATGAAATGATGGGAAAAGTTTTTTTTCAATGTCCAATAAAAAAGTCTTGACAAAGTGATATAATGTAAAGTATATTAAATAACAGGTGGGCCGTTAACTCAGTCGGTAGAGTACTGGATTTTTAATCCAGGGGCCGCGGGTTCGAATCCCGCACGGCCTAAGAAGAAGCAGGAATTGAAATTATTTTTGATACTTGATATTTGATTTAGAGTATATGCCCTCATCGTCTAAGCGGTTAGGACACCACCCTTTCAAGGTGGCGAAATGGGTTCGAATCCCGTTGGGGGCGAGAAATTTAAGTAATTTTAGGGGTTTATTTTTTGATAACGAGGAGGTAAAATGAATTTACTTTTAACTTTTCTGTGCCTTGTGTATCCTGTGAATACAGATGATTTGAACACCGATGGTAAAGGCTTATTTTATAACATCTCTCCTATCTTACCTGAGAAAGGGACTCTTTATTTGCTTGTCAATCCATCCTTAGCCTACGGTCGGCGTACTGGTCCGTGCGATACTACATCCGTCCTACCTAACGACCCAAAGCGTAAGCCACCTGACAAGCATCTTTATGGGGTAGGCACTGTTGGTGCTGGGTATGTTATTTTGCCACAATTGGAAGTATTTGTCGGTGTCCATGGGTATGGTGATTATATTAAGCGTGAGGATTGGCCAACTTATCGTGCTGATACAAGATATATAGCTTTCCCGCAGTTTTTAGCCGCTATCAAGACAGGCTTTCCACAAGTGATAAACCCTGACTATACTTTATCATTTGGGTTCCTTGTTTGGTATGCACATTGGCTAACCGCTATAGCTTCAATTCCTCATCCTGATATACGGAAAGAATTTGATTTTGCACCTGCCACACAGCACGATATGGAGGTCGGAATAAGGGGAATGACGGCTCTTCAATCTCCTATTGGGACTACATTTTTGAATTTAGGTTATTTTAGAGTCGTTAAGGCAACAAGTGCAGACACCGGAACAAGCGGCCAATTTGGGTTCAATTCTTTCGGAATAGGGCAGGAGTTAGATATGTGGACCTATGTTCGCCCATCTATAGAAATAGCCAAGCAAGACACTTTTGGCTCACTAATTCCGCAAGTAAAAATTCTTATCCCTTATTGCCACATCAATTTCGGGCTTAATATACCAGTATTTAAGAACTTTGACTGGGTACCCAATGATACTATTCAAAAAACAGCAAGATCTATGATTTCTATCCATCCATATATAGTATTAAAGCGACCTCCTAAACCGAAACCGACTATTATTATAGAGGGAACAGTATTTGATTCATTGTCATTAGACCCTATTCCCGCAACCATATCGTTTATGGGTCCCGTGTCGGGCAAGATAACGACAAAAAATGGTCAGTATAAGTTGGCATTTATAAAAGAAGGGGCATATCAGGTAGGGGTAGAGACGCCTGATTTCAAATGGGAGCAAAGGGTATTTCATTTAATGGAATATGATACCGTCAAAACAGACTGGTCCGTGAAAAGAAAGGTAAATTGGTCGATTATGGGCAAAGTAGTGGATGTAGTGACCAAGAAAGGAGTGCCGGCAAGTGTTAGATTGGCGGGTAAAAAGAGTAGAGAGACTTATACAGACCCCGCCAGTGGAGAGTTTAAGATATGGACTAATGCGGGAGATTATGAATTCCAAATAGCCGCTGATGGATACCATAATGAAGCAGAGAAAATAAAAATTACCAACGATGAAACCCTTGACAAAACAATATATCTATTGCCTACTCAATATCCACGCGAAGCTAAAGCGAAGTTTATGGTCAAAAAGGAGGGCAAAAAGGGCCGGGGTAGATGATTCTCAGAGTTAAAAAGCTAAATCCTCTCGCTCTCTTACCCAAATACCAAACTATAGGTGCCTCAGGAATAGATTTGTGTGCCACAGAAAAAATTACCCTATTACCGCAAGAATATAAAAGTATCTCTACCGGAATTGCCATTGAAATACCCTATGGCTTCGAAGGTCAAATAAGACCAAGAAGTGGCTTGGCAGTAGAATATGGAATAGGCGTCCTGAATTCACCAGGTACTATTGATGCAGACTATAGAGGCGAAATAAAAGTAATTCTATTTAACTTCGGAAAACTACCACTAAAAATTAAAATAGGTATGAGAATAGCACAGCTTGTCATTGCCAAAACTTACAAAGTAACTATCAGAGAATCTAAACTATCTAAAACAAAGCGAGACAAAGGTGGATTCGGGTCAACTGGAAAATAAGAATAGTTATGTCCTTCTTTCCACTTTTCTGACCAATTAATCTAATGGAACTTTAATATTTATTACTTTATCAATAGGAAGTCCGGTTGCAGAAAAACAAGAAAGACTTAAAATACAAAAAAACCCTGTTACAATAGGATTGCAATCCACACAAAATAAACATTTTTTATATAATACAAAATATGCCAAGGATACCCCGATAGCACCATAGATAATTCGAGTAACTACTTCTATACTAAAATAATTCCTACGAGAAATCCTATACTCAATATCTTCTGATTTTAGTAGTCTATAACTCATTTCAAAACTCCCATTCTATTATTGCTTTACAATGAGGGCAAGGGCTTTGATGATAGTTAAGACTTCCTCTACAATCTGGATTGGGACATCTATATACTCTTCTTGAACAAAGTTTTACCAATTCTATGCCTATCCAGGCTCCACCAATAATAGCTCCAACTCTTAATAGTCCATCCCAAAAACTTTCCTCTTTTCCCCCTATTTTTTCTTGTTCTAACATAATTATTTTAGGACAATTATTCTACATTATAGATATTTTCGGTTGACTTTATTATTATTGATTATATTCTTAACAATGTCAAGTATTTTTTTAATTCTGGAGTGAAAGACTTTAGCAACAAGAAAATAAAAATTGTCATCTCTATCTGGCCAGGGATAGGAGATGTGGTTTTTACTACACCCGCTCTAAGAATATTGAGAAAAAAGATGCCCAACTCACATATCACAGCTTTAGTTTGGTCAAAGGGAGGAAAAGAAGTCCTATCTAATAATCCTAATATAGATGAAATCATAAATGGCTCAAATATAAAAATCACAACCCTAATAGCCAAACTTAAAAACTATGATATCGGTATCCAATGCTCGCAACCCGTACAATTTATATTCCAACTGGCTAAAATTAAAAAAAGGATCAGCTTTAATGGAAATCCGTTGTGGTGGGCTTACCCCGTAAGTAGTAATGAATTCCATTCTACTGAATATTATCTACAAGCGATTGATAAAATAGATGACACCATAATGAGAGATAACTATAAATGGGATATATTCCCAACCCCAAATGACAATGACATTGCAAAAAAATTACTCAATGGATTACACCCACCCATTATAGCCATTCACCCAGGAGCAAGAAATAATAAAAATAAAAAATGGAGTAAAAATAAATTCATATCCCTATGTAAAGCATTATCAGAAAAAGCAAATATATTACTTATTGGAGGGAAAGCAGACTACAAATTGTGTCATTATATTGCGACGCAAACTAAAGCGACTAATATAGCAGGGAAATTAACACTACTGCAAACCGCCGCCCTTATAAAAAAATGTAACCTCTTTATAGGACACGCATCAGGACCTACATATTTGGCTAATGCAGTCGGTACTCCCATAGTTGCTATCCTCGGACCAGATAACCCTGTCAACTTCGGACCAATAGGAGAAAATGTAAAAATTATCACCCCGAAATTAAAATGCGCTCCCTGCCTTCACTTCTATAGAAACTTCTGCTGGGGATTAAGAATCAGATATATCCCAATATGCAGAGCTATGAGAAGCATAACCGTAGAAGAAGTACTCCAAACCTGCCACCATCTATTAAATCCTTAAACCATCAGACCATCAGACTACACCACTTCCACAATATAATGAGCCGAAGGCATTGAAAAGGTGCCATTCTGTGCCACTGTGCGAAATTGAAGATGCAAAATAGGATGCGTTAATTCAGAAAGAGGAACTTCGGTAATGAAAAAATTACCCTCCAACTTGCTACGAAGACGAACTGTGCTTATAGCTACATCAATAGGAGTAGCAGAAATAGAAGGACAAGGCCGAACTAAATAGGTAGAACTATAAAAAGTACGAACACTTAACATTATTTGTGCCACCGTAGGAATAGGCAAACCAGAAACAAGATATGTAGAGGAAAGCCAAATCCTAAACTTGACACTCCCCTTATAGGTGCCATATTGGATAAGATCAACAAGAGGAGAGGGAGGAGTGTGTATGTCAATACGAGGCGGCCTCTCTAACCAATTAAGTCCCGATGTTAAAAGCATTTGATTGAGACCACAATAAAGATGTGCACCTGAAAGATGACGACCAGAAGAAACAGAAGAAAAACGACGCATCAATGTACCAATACGCCTACCAGATAAACTGAACTCACGTGCATACATACCCCAAAGCATCCTCTCGCGCAAAGGCTTATGCTTCCAACGAACATTTATCTCGCGAATAATAGACCGGACATCTAATTGAATATCACTACGGGCATCACGCTTACTCATTACCTTATTACGAATCTCTACTACTCCACCAGGTCCAGTAGAATAGATGTTATTACCAACTGAACCACTTATGCTATGTAAAAATGATGTTAAACGACCCTTTGCCATAGTAAGAGTAGAATATACAAAAAAAAGTAATACGCAACTTAAATAATTATGTTTTTTTATGCAAAATTATGTACGAAACCCCTTAACTCTTTAACCCTTTAACTCTTTAACTTTTAACCCTTAAACTCTTTAACTCTTAAACTCTTTAACTCTTGATGGGTAGATTGAAGCCCTCGCTTCAAGCTCTTTTTTCTTGACTTTTGCTTTTTTTATGTGAAACTAATACCAGAAAGAATGAAAAGAGATAGATGCGAAACAGACAGGATGCTTAGGATTTTAGGTTTTGGAGTTTGGGTTTTGAGATTTATTTGGATTTTGGGATTTGGTGCTTGGGATTTAGTCTAATGTCTATGGCCTAATGTCTCTTAAAAAAAGGATGCAACAATTATGGAACTGAAAAATAAAATTATCGGCGTTCTGATGGGTGGCTGGTCAACGGAACGCAAAATATCATTGAAATCAGGCACTAAAGTTGCTAATTCTTTGCGTCATCAAGGATTCAAAGTAGTTGAAATAGATATCGGGCATAATCCTGTAGAGATGAGAGCTAATTTAGTATCCTTAAATAAAATAGATATTGCTTTTATTGCTTTACACGGCGTCCCGGGCGAAGATGGCACTATACAAGGAATGATGGAAATTATGGGTATCCCATATACCGGGTCAGGCGTAATGGCATCCGCTATTTGTATGAACAAAATCATAACTAAAAAACTGCTAATAATAAATAATATAAAAGTACCTAAATATGTTAAACCGACCCGTCCCGATGCAGAATGTATCGGGAAAACCCCAAACCCCAAACCCCAAACCCCAAACCCCAAAGATGTATTAGGGTCGCCACCTTGGGTAGTAAAAGCCGTAAATGGTGGGTCATCACTCGGGGTTAAAATTGTGAAAAAAGAGAAGGATTTGAAACCTACTTTTAATGAGCTTAAAAAAGAATATGGAGAGCTATTTATAGAAGAGTTTATCCCAGGCATAGAGGTAACCGTCGGCATATTGGGCAATATGGCATTACCGGTGGCAGAACTTGTTCCAGGGAGTGAGTTCTTTGATTATTACGCTAAATATACACCAGGGGTTACGCAAGAAATAATACCTGCCCGCCTCCCTGATACCGTGTATAAAAAGGTGCAAAAAATAGGACTCCAAAGTCACATAGCTGTCGGATGTAAAGGAATCTCAAGAGTAGATATGATAGTTAATAATACAGATATTTATGTGTTAGAAATCAATTCTATCCCCGGCTTAACAGATATGTCAGTTCTGCCTATGGAAGCCGCTAATATAGGCATAAGCTATGACGAGGTAGTATTCAAAATTCTTGTGGCTATTTAACTCTTAACTCTTTAACTTTTAAACTCTTTAGTGTAATTTAGTGTTTTCGTGCTTTAGTGGCAAAGTATTTAAGTTTTCTCTTTTGGATTTTGGCATTTGGATTTCATTTTAACTCTTTAACTCTTAACTATTTATGCTTGACTTTATTGAATAGCTAATGTAATAAGAGAGATGAATATGTATTTGTTGTTAATTTTGTTATCGTCTTTGCGGATGGAAGTAGAGCCACCGAATCTTTTCCCATATAGGGGGATTTATATCTATCCATTTGCCGCAGTTAAGTTCCAAGAGTATTTGCCATATATCAGGAATAGTGAAATAAATTGTGTTATCGTAGATTTCAAAAGTGCCGAAGGTTATGTAACCTACGATTCTAATGTCCCCTTGGCTAAACAGATGGGTGCAGAGCTGCCCATTATTAAGTTAGAAAACCTAATCCGTATTTGTAAAGAAGAAGGATTACGGCTGGTGGGACGGGTAGTAGTTTTTCAAGACCCTATTATGGCAAAATATGCAAATGGTAAATACTCTATTAAGGGACAAGATAAAAAGATTTGGGTAGATGGACACGGACTTCATTGGGTTGACCCTTGTAATAACGAAGTGCAAAAATATATTATCTCTATTGCTACCGACCTTGCTAAAAGAGGAGTGGATGAAATACAATTTGATTATATTAGATTCCCGTCCTCTACCGGTGATTTTAAGCCCTATATTGTGCGATGTAAGAGTAAACGCGATGTAATAGCTAACTTTTTAAGCGAAGCATATAAAGTATTAAAACCTTATGGAATACAAATTTCAGGCGATGTGTATGGGTGTGTTTTGTGGATTCCAACACTCCAACAGGAAGGACAAAGTCTTGAAGCTATGTCGCCGTTCCTGGATGTGATTTGTCCTATGTTATATCCCTCTCATTTTGCAAGTAGTCATAGTTCTAATCCGCGTGAAAGAGACTATAATCTTATTTACGGTAGTGTGAAGCGAGGCGTGAATCTTGCAGGTGAATGTAAGTTCGTGCCTTATATTCAAGGATTTGATTACAAGACGCAAGGTGGCTTTGGACCAGAGTATATAGCTAATCAAATAAGGGCAGTGCAGAATTCACCTGCTTGGGGGTATATAATATGGCACGCCGCAAGTAAATATGAATCGTTATGGGCACTGATGAATAGTGATAAAATGATGGCAGGCAGAAAAAAGCCGACTACTTTGGAAGGTAAAATAATGGAAGTATTGGAGGGAGAGGTGAAACTATTCTTATCCTCGCAAGGCGGAGATGTAGAATTTGAGGAATTAGAAAATGGAATAGTAAAAGTGAAATTGCTTGACGGATGTTTGAGGTCCCCATTAGAGTATCAATTTTACTTGAAATGGGTAGAAGCAAGAATTAAGGAGAAATTTCAGGAAGTCAAGGAGGTAAAAGGAATATGAGCAAAACGCAAAAATATAAAAATAATATATTAGAGACTATTGGAAATACGCCAATGGTTAAATTAAATAGCGTGCCGGGTAAAATTAAAGCCACTATTTTAGCTAAAATGGAATTCTTTAACCCCGGTGGGTCAATTAAAGATAGGATAGCGGTGCATATCTTGCAGGAAGCAGAAAAAAGAGGTGACTTGAAACCCGGCGGTACTATTGTAGAAAATACTTCCGGCAATACAGGTATTGGTGCAGCTATCTATGCTGCGATTAAAGGATATAAAATGGTCTTCACTCTATCAGATAAAATGAGCCAAAGAAAGATTGATTTGCTTAAAGCGTTTGGTGCAAAGGTGATTGTGTGCCCCACTGCTGTACCATACAATTCACCAGAATCATATTACGAAGTAGCTAAGCGTATCGCCAAAGAAACACCGGGTGCGTTTTTGATAAACCAATACCATAATAAAAATAATATTGAAGCACATTACATTACTACGGGACCAGAAATTTGGGAACAAACGGAAGGCAAAGTAGATTATGTAGTCATTGGAGCAGGAACAGGAGGCACTATATCAGGAGTGGGCAGATTTTTGAAAGAAAAGAAACCAGAAATTAAAATAATATGTGTTGACCCTATCGGCTCAATATATTACGATTACTTTAAACATAAAAAATTGATAGAGCCACATGTCTATACAGTGGAAGGCATTGGAGAAGATATGCTTTGTGAAGCTATGGATTTTAGAGTTATAGATGATATGATTCAGGTGACCGATAAAGATGCATTCCTTACAGCACGACGGCTATTGAAAGAAGAAGGTATATTTGCAGGCGGCTCATCAGGAGCAGCAGTTTGGGGAGCGATGGAAGTGGCAAAAAAATTACCAAAAGAAAAAATTATTGTTGCTATTTTGCCAGATACAGGATATAATTATCTTAATAAAATGTACAACGACGAATGGATGAAAGAAAAAGGATTCTTTTAATTTTCTGTTGACAAAGTATTGGTTATAAGTATTCTATACTAAATAAAGGGGGGAAAGATGTATTTATTTGCAATTATAATTATAGTTTTATTTGCACTTTTGGGAATTATTTTTGGAGCCCAAAACTCACACCAGGTTGCTTGGCACTTCTTAGGAAAGGATTCTAATACACCGCTTATATCTGTGATAATTATTTCATTTGGCTGCGGTGTAGTGCTTGCGTTCATACTTGCCATAGTTGACGAATTCAAATTGAGGGGCAACATAAATAAACAACAAAAAGAGATAGACGCATTGAAAAGAGAGCTGGGAACTCTGAAAACTATGACTACTCAGGAGGAAAAAGAATGAACAAATTGGAAGAACTATTGATTATTGAAAATGAGAATGAGGCAGAAAAATTATTAAAAGAAATAATACGGAATGACCCGACTAATGTTATTGCTTGTCTTAAATTGGGAGATATTTTTCGCCATAAAAAGTATTGCCTTGATGCCATAAAATTACACAAAGGATTACTGACAGATGAATCGCGTCTCTCCGGAATAGCGAAGAAAAAAGTGTTTGTTAGTATCATAAAAGATTACTTACAAGCCAATAAACCCAAGATTGCCTTACAAGTTGCGGATGAACTGAGAAAAATAGAAAAAGAGGATGCTAATTTGCTTATGTTTTTGAGCACTGTTTATGAAAAACTTGAGCAGTGGGAAGCGGTTATTATCCTAAAGCAAAGGGTATTAAAAATTACTAATACTTCGGATGACAGGGGATTAGCAATTTTGTATTCTATGTGGGGAGAAACAGAAATTAAAAATGACAACAAGAAAGAAGGGCTTAAACACCTCAGAGAAGCTTTAAGATTAGATAACTTTTGCCTCCCGTCTTTGCTTTTTATGGGTGATTTATATTATGCTGATGGCAATATAGACGAAGGAATTAAACTGTGGGAAAAAATTTTAGCCGATATTCCGGACTTCGCATTCCTTGCATTTGAAAGATTAGAAAATGCATATTATGCAAAACACGAGATAGCCCACCTTGAATCACTTTATACTAACTTTTTAAGCCAGCACCCAGAAGATGTGAGAGTATTGCTACTATTGGCAGAGATTTACGAAAAAAAGGGACAAGATAAAGAGGCATTAGAAATTATTGAAAAAGCCAAAGACATAGAACCGCAAAATGTAGCAGTTAGGACAAAACTGCTGAAACTATATTATGATACTAATCAATACCAGCGTGTATTTGAGGAAGGTGAAGCAATTGCAACCATTGTAAAGTATAAGCCCCTGAAATGCTATAAATGTAATACTAAATTTGACGACTTTAAGTTCAAATGTCCTATATGTAATAACTGGCTCACCATAAGATAATTAGCACTAACATATAAAACCTTGAATTATGCCACTAAAAATTGCCCAACTCCAAGCAAAGTGGAACAAAGAAAAAGACTCATATAAATCCCAAGAGATTGGCTCCGGAGTACAAAAATTCGTCAAAGAGGTCTTGGAGTGCGAAGAACTATTTAATCTGCACGAAGGTAAGTTATCTACCCACAGAGAGAAAAGAAAAAATGAGTTTATTTGTGAATATAAAACTAAACATAGTAGACAAGTAGATGTAGCCATATTTATTACTCCTGAAATCCTAATCCCCGTTGAAATTGAGCAATATACAAATATCAGTAAAGGGGTAAATCAGCTATTCCAATATCAGACAGATTTGGAAAAAAAGTATGGCATTTTAACTGACGGCTATACTTGGCGGTTTTTCAATAATAACTTCTACAGAGAATTTACGCTGACACAGATTTCAGAGGAGAGTGAAAGATTTTTAGAGTTCTGGAAAGAATACATAAAGCCAGAGCTTTATTATATTGCTTTTTTTGAATCCATTGGCCAAATACCCATATTTAAGGAAGAAAAAATGCCCGTTGAACCCAATAGACATCTCTTTTTTGAAGATATAACCGGACTCATAAATAGTTTTAAGAATAAGTTGCATATTGAAGGATATTTTGAGGACTTAGTGAAAAAAGAAAGAGAAAGAAAAGCAGTTGAAATCACTTATGCCTATATTATTCAATTCATTCTTTACAAGACATTAGTTGATAATGAGTTTGATGACTTTCCTAAAGAATATAATGACAAATGCCAAAAAATCTACGAATACCTAAAAACAAATAGATATAAAGACATTTTGGGAATAATAGATAGTATTTCAGCAGAAATATCTAAAAACATTTACCGTCCCTTTACCAAAGAGCAAGAGTTCATTTTTCAAAAACTATATGAACTTTATAGGGTAGAGAATAAATTATCCGATATCTCCTTGTGGTTAGATATTTTTCTATTCGTTAAGAAATACAATTTCGCAAATATACAAAATGAAATCTTTGGCTACATATACGAGAACTATCTAAAAGAACTTTATGAAGATAAAAAGAGAGGACAGTACTTTACCGACCCCACAGTTGTTAATTTTATGTTAGACCAAATAGGGTATACCCCTAAACAATTAAAGAATACCCTACATTTTGATAGAAATGTTTCTATTATAGACCCAGCGTGCGGGAGTGGAACTTTTCTTTACAGTGCGGTAAATAGACTCATAGAAGCAATAGGTTATGCTACAGAAACCGTATCCCGAAAACTTGAAAAACTTATTTCTGAAAGCATTTTCGGATTAGATATTGCTGAATTCCCTTTGTACCTGGCAGAAATGAATATATTAATGAGAATGTTACCGATGATTATTCACGAAGAATATAACAACACAATGAACCAAAAGATAAAGGTCTTTTTAACCAAAGATAGTGTGGCTGAATTTACTGATACTAATATTAAAAACACGCTTAACGATTTAGATGTGGAATATCATAAAAATAATGGTCAACTGCAAATTTTTCAAAAAATGGTTTCTTTATCATATCAGAGTTTCGTCCGCGAAGAAAAAGATATGGAAGAAATGAAACAAAGCTTGGAAAATTTGCCCAAATGCCCACGCCGCCGGTTTGATTATGTTATTGCTAATCCACCATATATTTCATATAATGAATGTTGTAAGCAAGGAATTTTAATCTTTGAGTTGATAAAAGAGGGAAGGATTAAACTTAACAATATTTATGGAGTTAATTTACATAGTGTCCCTACACATCATAAAAAATATCCTCCAAAGCCCAATATCTATGCCTTTTTTATTGCGGTTGGATGGGCATTGCTTAAAGATAAGGGTAAATTATGCTATATTATTCCACAAACTGTTCTGAGTAATCCAGATTTAGATGTTATTCGGTATCATCTTGCAAAATTTACTACTATTGAAAAAATTATTGTATTTAATACTAAAATGTTTGTTAGACGTGGGTTACGAGAAAATAAAGCAGTTCCAACTTCAAGCTTGGTTTTTGTTATTAGCCGTAGAGAGCCGGACAGAATGCACGAAGTTGAGGTTATTACTTATAAGGACCCAAATGATAATATGAAAGTTGTTTTAGAAAACATTTCTAATGGCAAGAAAATAATCAAAAGGAAAATCCCACAAAATAAATTCCTGCAAAATTGGAGAAACTGGAACTTTATTAAGCAGACAAAAGAGTTTCTAGAACTCTATGATGCTTACCAAAGAAATACAGAAGATATGATAATTTATTATAACCACACAACAGCGGAACACAGATTTAAGAGCAGATTTTATTTTGATATCGGCTTTATATTGGATAAAAAAGAATTTAAGAATAAACTATATGATAATTGCTATGAGCTAATAGATTTTAATAATTTTTCAGGATACACTAAGTTTACCCCTAATTTATTTTATCCTGAAAATCGTGATAAGATAAAACTTACCAGAAATAGTCAAGGATATATTACATTGGAGCAAAAATATAAAATAGTATGGAGCATCAAAAACCCTTATAAGTATTACTTTACTTCACGAAATATCCTCTTTTATATGGGAAAGGCGTGTATTGTTTGTTCGGACAATAAAAATGAAATTTTGTATTTATTTTCATTATTAAACTTTCCTATAACTTATGCAATTCTAAATAAAGAATTAAAATCTGAGGGCGAAAAATATGGACTCCTTGCATCCATTACAGCGATTAAGGAGTATGTTAGAGTCCCAAGAATTACCGAGAGTAATCAGATTATAAAGGATGAGGTTATTAAGCGGACTGAGGAGATGTTGGTTTTGGAGGAGCGGATTTTGTCTGATTTTGTGAATTTTTCTAATATAATGATGCAAAAATTTAATGGAATATCAGTTGAAAAGGATAATCTTATCTTAACTCGTGGAGACGAGAAAATAAAATTGCGAATTAAAGGCGATATACATATAGCCGCAACCGCTATAAGAGAAAAAGTTTATACCAAGAATCTATTACCACAAAAGCAAGAAATTAGTTTATCAGAATTAAAGAGCTTACCCGTAATAGATTTTGATAGCCAGAAAGCATTAAAAGACTATATTGATAATTTAGTATTTGCTTTGTATTTCAATATCCCATTGCATAAGATAGGATTAGAAGAGGCACAGCTAATAAAAGATGAGTGTAGTAGAAATAAATTCTATAACCTCGTGTTTCCCTAATTGTTATTAAACTTGGCTATCTCATTAACCCATATTCCCTTGAAATCAGGAGTTTATTTACTAAAAGATAAGAGTAGTAAGATAATTTATGTCGGTAAAGCTAAATGTTTAAGGGAGCGGGTCAGAAATTACTTTACTCCTCCATACTCATCTAAAACTCGGGCATTAAATTCAAAGATTGATAGCATTGACTATATTGTCACGGACTCTGAAATAGATGCCTTAGTTTTGGAAGCTAATTTAATAAAACTCCATCTCCCCCACTATAATATTCGGCTTAAAGATGATAAGAAATATCCCTATATAAAAATAACTATCCAAGATAAGTTTGCTCGTGTCTTTCCCACAAGAGATTTAAGAGATAGGAGTGCTATTTATTTTGGTCCCTATACAGATGTAAAAAGTATGAAACATGCCCTAAAGTCTGCAACTGAAATATTCCCTATAAGAGTATGCAAAAGTAAAGACAGAAGTCAGAAAACAGAAAACAGAAAACAGAAATCGGAAGACAAGAAGTCTAAAAGTTCAAAAGTTTGTCTTGCTTATCATATAGGGAAATGCCCCGGTCCCTGTGAAGGTAAAATTTCTGTCCCCGCATATAAAGAAACTATACAAGAGCTGATTGATTTTCTCTCCGGCAAGTCCAATAAAGTAGAAGAAAAGCTAAAATCCAAGATGCAGGAACTTTCAAAGAGATTAGATTTTGAAGAAGCCGCAAAGATTAGAGATAAATTGACAAGTATCCAATCTATTATACTGAAACAGCAAGTAGTTTTTAGTAAGCCGATAGATTTGGATGTTTTTGGTTTAGCGAGACGGCGAAGTCAATCCTGTGTTGCTATCACAATAGTTAGAGAGGGACGGATATTAGGACAGGAGCATTATATTTTGCATATCCAATCTAAATCTACTGATGGCGAGATAATACGTGCTTTTATATTGCAATACTATAAGACAGCGTTTTATATCCCACAAGAAATAGTATTGCCAGAAATTGACGAACAAAAAGAAATAGAGAAATGGCTTAACCGACCCATTTCTATTCCACAAGAGAGGGAAAAATTAGAGCTTATTAAATTTGCTACCCGAAATGCAGAGGTTTGGCTTAAAAGTCAACAAGTAGAGCGAGTTAATAAAGCATTAGATGAACTAAAAAACTATTTGAAGCTACCTACCCTTCCACGCAGAATAGAAGCATATGACATATCTAATATTGGTGGTAAATATGCGGTTGGTAGCTGTGTACTGTTCGTGAACGGTAAAGCTCAAAAATCAGGATACAGGAAGTTCAGGATTAAAACGGTAGTCGGAATAAACGATGTGGCAATGATGAAAGAAATTATAACCCGCAAAACAAGAACCTACGCCCAAAAACCGCAAACCGATAACCGTAAACCGATAACCGTAAAACTGCCTCACCTTGTGCTTGTAGATGGTGGCATAGGTCAAGTTAGAGCTGCCCGTAAGTGCTTACCAGCTGAAATTCCAGTATTTGGATTAGCAAAGAGATTTGAACAACTATACACTCCTGAAAATAAGGTTATCTCGTTACCCAAAAGTTCATCTGCCCTGAGATTACTTCAACGGATAAGAGATGAGGCACATAGGTTTGCTTTTTTCTATCATAAAAAGATACGCGACCATAGTCTATTTTAGAAATCCTTGAATAACAAACTAAACGATACTTGCCTTTCATTTAATACCTCGTATGGGTGGCTTACTTTATATGCAAGTTCCAAAGGGCTTAAAGAAGTTAGATTTGGTAAGCTCTGCAAGGGTAGATACGGGGCCCCTGACCCGCATAAATCGTTGAATGTGAATTTAGAAATAGTAAAATCTGATATACTTAAATACTTACAAGGAACTCCTGTTATTTTTGACTACCCAATGGATGTATCTTTTACCACTTCTCAAACTAATGTATTTAATAAGCTTAACCAAATCCTTTATGGCACAACTATAAGTTACAAGGAATTAGCAGATTGTGTCGGCACTTTGAGGTCGAACCTCTCTCCTCGTGCTTGTGGAAGTGTATTGGCAAGTAATCCTTTGCCTATAATTATTCCTTGTCATAGAGTAATTTGTGCCAATGGCGAACTCGGTGGCTACGCCGGTGGGCTACATTGGAAAATAGCGTTGCTTAAATTAGAAAACTCTAACCTATTCTTTAAGAAGCTAAAAAGCTAATTCCTAAAAAGCTATTTGGGGTTAAGGAAGTGAGTATGTAGTTCGCCGCGTCTAAATCTTTCATCTTTTATTATTTCTTGATGAAATGGTATAGTAGTATGGATGCCTTCAATTAAAAATTCGACCAATGCCCTTTCCATACGAGCAATACATTCGCTTCGGGTTTCGCCGTGTACAATTAGTTTAGCTATTAGGGAATCATAATTTGGTGGTACATAGTAGCCACTATATAAGTGGGTATCTACTCTAATTCCAGGCCCACCCGGCAGATAAAGACCATTAACTTTACCAGGGGAGGGCAGGAAGCCGTTTTTATAATCCTCAGCATTAATCCTACATTCCATAGCATGGCCCTTAATTTTAATCTCGCTTTGCTTAATTTTAATCTCTTCACCGGCGGCTATTTTTAATTGCTCTTTGACAATATCAATTCCTGTTACCATTTCTGTTACAGGATGTTCAACCTGGATTCTTGAA
The DNA here is from genome assembly GCA_016208615.1 of Candidatus Stahliibacteriota bacterium. Lineage (GTDB taxonomy): Bacteria > Hydrothermota > UBA3073 > JACQXS01 > JACQXS01 > JACQXS01. The sequence continues at coordinate 24,952 of JACQXS010000124.1, forward strand.
TTTATTTCCATAAAATAAAACTTATTATTCGCATCAAATAGGAATTCTACCGTCCCTGCTGACCTATAAGATATAGATTTTGCCGCCATGACAGCATAATTACCTATTTCTTCTCTTTGCTTTTGGGTGATACCGGGCGAAGGCGCCTCTTCTATAAGCTTTTGGTGCCGACGCTGAATAGAACATTCGCGTTCACCCAGCCAAATGATATTATTATAGTCATCTGCAAGTATTTGGACCTCAATATGTCTTGGCGAGATAAAGTATTTTTCAAGATATACTTTATCGTCTCCGAAGGCTGTTTTGGCTTCACCTTTGGCTATAGGGAGAGAGTTTTCTAATTCTTCTTTATTGTTTGCAATTCTCATCCCCCTTCCACCGCCACCCAATGCCGCCTTTATTATCACGGGATAACCTATATTTTCGGCTATCTTAATGGCTTCTTCTATTGAGTTAATTGGTCCATCGCTACCCGGGATAACAGGAATACCTACTTTTTTCATTTCATTACGGGCATTAAGTTTATCGCCAGCTAACCTAACTGAATACGGCGATGGGCCTATAAACTTAAATCCATTTTCCTCGCATATTTCAGCAAAGCGTGGATTCTCGGATAAAAAGCCATAACCCGGATGAACTGCCTCAACTCCTGTTACTTCACAGGCACTTATTATGTGTGGGATAGAGAGATAAGATAGGTCAGGCGGAGTAGGTCCAACACAAACAGATTCGTCAGCAAACTTGGTATGTAAGGAAGAGATATCGCCCTCTGAATATATGGCAACAGTTTCAATACCTAATTCTTTACACGCCCTGATAATGCGGATGGCTATTTCGCCACGATTGGCTATAAGGACCTTTTTTAACATTATTCATCTACTTCTATACGGAATAGGGGTTGACCATATTCAACGGGCTCTTTGTTTTTCACGAGTATTTCTACTATTGTGCCTGACATATCGGATTCTATTTCATTCATCACCTTCATTGCCTCGATTATGCAGACTATTTTACCCGTAGTAACCTTACTCCCTATTTCCACATATGGTGGCGTAGTGGGAGACGAGGAGTGATAAAAAGTACCTACCATAGGTGCTTTTATGTAAGAGGTTTTCTCTTTTATATTCTTTTCCACTATTTTCTCTTCTATTGGCGGGAGATGAGTAATCGGTCTTGAGACTCTTTTTGTTACTCGTATGCTGCTAAATAGCCCTTTGATTTCCAATTCTTCTAATCCGTTTTCCTCAAGTATTCGTATAAGCTCAGTAATTTTATTTATTCTCATATTAGAATCCTATCTCCTTATTCTCTATTTTTTCTACTTTTATTTCACCGAATCTGGCTTCGTATTTCTCAATGTTATCTTTAAGCGTACGCATAAGTAATTTGGCATGTGCAGGAGCAAGGACGATACGGGAATAGACTTTTGCCTTTTTCAAACCCGGTAGTATGCGTGTGAAATCTACAACAAACTCTGACGGTGAATGCGAAACAATAACAAAATTGGAATAAATGCCCTGCCCCGTTTCTTCTGGAAGCTCCACATTTATTTGGCCCTTTTCTACCATATTACCTCCTATTGTTATTTTAATAGCTTATTTTACTCTGTCAACTTTTTTTATTTTAACTGACTACCATAAAAATTCAAAGACGAAGCATAAGGAGTGTTGAAATTGCTGGTTGAATTCAGCATCAATTGAAACGCCTAACGATAAAGATCAGTTGCTCCGCTTCTGTGGGGTCAACTGCAGCGGCTTGTTAGCAATTATCATTGTGAAGCTATAAAACCTCCAATAATTGCCAATATCGGCTTCAACTTTTTTTGAATTGGATCTACCGCAACTCCGAAATTCTCTAATGCTGTTGCTCCAAGTAAGAAAAGAGAACCTTTTGGGCCAAAAATTACTGGACAGGGGATACCCTCTTCTATATCTTCAATATGAAAATCACAAAAACCAAAGAGCCTTGTATCCTGTCGACCATCTGCAAGCACTAAATTTCGTTTTGCAGATGGTTCTACCTCTATTTTTTCAAGATAATCCTCTGGTACAAAAGAGTAAAGAGCTCCCGTATCTACCCAAAAATCTTCTTCAAAGAACTGGTTCGGATTCTTACTATTGGATACCCTAACCTTTTTCTTGAACATGCCCATATCATTACCTCCCCTTATTATTTTAATGGCTTACTTTACTATGTCAACTTTTTTGTTTTAATAATTGACATTTGGAGATAAAAAAGCTAAATATAAACTAATGTACAAAGTGCTTTATATTGAAAATCAAGGTAATAGATTATGGGGGGGGCAAATTAGTCTTTATGAACTTATTACTCATCTTGATAGGCGAGAATTTAAGCCAATAGTAGTATGTGGCACAGAGGGTAAATTAGTAAGAGAGTTTAGAAATAAAGGGATAGAGGTGCAAATTATTTCTATGCCTACTTTTAAGACTATCAAAATATGGGCTATTTATCAAGCTATTACAAGATTAAGACAGTTGGCGAGAGATAATAAAATAGCAATAGTTCATACTAATGGATCTAAATCCGCTCTATATGGCATACTGGCATTTAATCCACTGCATCTACCTGTGATATGGCATGTAAGAGAAACTATAAAAGATATCTATCTTTATGAACTATTTTTACTTAAATTTGCCTCTAAAATTATCTGTGTTGCTGGGGCAGTGAAAAAAGAAAGGTTCGGTAGGTTTGCTCTCTATTTTGACAAAATGCAAGTTGTCTATAATGGGGTAGATATCAATAAATTCTCCCTACATTCGGAGACAAGAATGAAAATCAGAACTGAATTTGGGATTGAAGGGCATCAAATACTAATAGGCATTATAGGGGCCTTTATCCCTTTAAAGGGACATCGGTATTTATTTGAGGCACTTAAACTAATAAATATGGAACATCCCGCTTGCCCCGCCACGGCGGTGGCTATAGCGGCGAATGATAAAGTTAAATTATTAGTCGTGGGTAAGGAAAGACAATCTGGCTATGAAGATGAATTAAAAAGAATGGTAGCTTCGTTAGGTATAAGGAGTGTGATTTTTAGTGAGTTCAGGCGAGATGTAAGTTCAATATTAGCCGGGATAGATATTTTTGTTCTGCCTTCCGAACGCGAGGGGTTAAGCCGAATCCTAATAGAAGCGATGGCAACAGGGTGTTCAATTATAGCGACTAAAGTTGGTGGCAACCCAGAAGTTGTAATACATGGGACTACGGGACTTCTTGTTGAGCCACGCAATCCAAAAGCATTGGCGACAGCTATTTTAGAGTTGATAAATAATCCTGTGAAGTCAAAAGATATGGGATTAGCTGCCCGGCGCCGGGCAATTGACTATTTCAGTATAGAGGCACATACAAACCAAATAGAGCATTTATATTGTGAATTAGTAAAATGAGAGTCGGTATTGATATTAGAGAGTTGGAAAGAGGTAAGATAACAGGGATTGGAAGATATTTATTAAGTTTACTTGAATATATTGAGAGCTTTGGATTGCATAATGAATATATCCTATTTGCTAATCAAAATACAGAATATATGCCGAAATCTGACAATCGCCGCCATAGCCACCGCCGTGGCAGGGCAAGCGGGATGTTCCATATGCGAATTAAAATTATTCCTGAACAGGTAAGGATAATTTGGGACCAGATAAAATTGCCCATAGCGTTGAATAGAGAGAAGGTAGATATTTTTCTCTCCCCTTATTTTAAGGCACCACTATTTGGGGTAAAAAAGAAAATCATTGTAATAAATGATTTAATCCCACTCTATACGAGTTCATTTTTACATAAAGCTTATTTCTATCTTTTGTGCAGATTGAACGCTAAACAATCAGATGCTGTGATTGCTATTTCTAAATATACAAAAGCAGAGATAATAAAGTATTTCAAAATCAATCCCCATAAAATAAAAGTAGCGTACCTCGGAGTAAAACTCCTACCAGAGCATAGAGAAAAAACCGATGTTCTCTTGAAGTATAATATAAAGAATAAATATATTCTTGCTGTTTCAAGCTTTAAGCCCCATAAGAACCTAATAGGACTGATTAGGGCATATAATTTACTACCGGGTGATGTAAGAGCAAACTATGAATTGGTAATAGTAGCACGGAAGAATAGATATTTCTACCATAAAGTCAACAAGTTGGAATTAGACGAGAAAATAAGATTTATAGAGAGAGTGCCAGAGGATGAGCTTCTATGTTTATACAAGGAAGCAGTTGTTTTGGTTATTCCATCTCTAATAGAGGGATTTGGATATCCGGCATTAGAATCTTTTGCTTCAGGAACACCTGTCATTGCTTCTAATATAGGGGCTTTGACAGAAGTAATTGGGGAGGCGGGAATGCTTGTGGACACGGCAAATCCAAAAGCTTTAGCTCAGGCAATACTTAAAGTAATTACTTCTACTCATTTACGAGAAGAACTTATTGCACTTGGAACGGCACGGGTTAATAAATTTGACCACATGGAATTAGGTAAAGTATTTTTAGGATTATTAAGAGGTGCACCTCAATGAACTTACTTTTTGTGGCTGATGTCCCGTTTAAAAATCCAACCTCAGGGGCTCCTAAAGTTTTATATGAGCGCTCGGTTAGACTGGCAAAGAAACATACTATATCTGTGATTACAAGGATTACAGAAGACGAGCCGTTGATAGAGGAGAAGGTTAATGGCGTAGTTGTTTATCGGTATTATGTTAATAGGAGTAATGCGATAAATTTTATACGCTCTTCTATTATAAATTGCTTTAATGTATTCAATCGTCTATTAGTTCATAATAATATCCAGTTAATTGTTTTTCATCAACCTATATCGGCTTTTATAGTCAATTTATCTCCTAAAAGCTGGAACATTCCTAAAGTCTATACCTTTTTTTCACCTGCTTTCAAAGAATACGAAACTAAAAGAGATATAAAAAAGATAACTATAAAAATGAAATCCGGCTCTCTTGCTCTGAAATGGGTTGAAAAGTTTTGTCTCTCCCGATGTAATAAGATAATAGTGTTAAGTGAATTCTCAAAACGCCAACTTATTGAATATCATAAAATACCGGTAACTAAAATACATATTATTCCGGCGGGTGTAGATACAAAGAGATTTATCCCAGCTTCTTCACCTATTAAAGAGATTAGAGAGAAGTTAAACCTTCCGAGAGATAAGTTTATTCTCTTTACGCTTCGTAATTTGATTCCTCGTATGGGATTGGAAACGCTTTTAGAGGCAATGGCTTTGATTGTTAAACAAAATACGGATATTTATCTCGTCGTTGGTGGGACGGGTGTATTAGAGAAAAAGCTAAAACTATTAGTTGGTCAATTAAACTTAAATAACTATGTTAGGATGGAGGGCTTTATTCCAGATGAGCAGTTGCTTTTATATTATCAATCTGCGGATTTATTTGTGTTGCCATCCAAATTTTTAGAAGGATTTGGTCTAATCACTTTGGAAGCTCTTGCCTGTGGTTTGCCTGTACTTGGCACTCCTGTAGGTGGGACTATTGAAATTTTAGGCAAATTAGATGCTAATCTATTATTTTCAAATACTGATGCCTATTCTATGGCTGAAAAGATACTTGAGTTTTATCATTCGAGGTCGCACCTCTCGAGGTCGCACCTCTCACGGGATAAGCTAATAGAATTAAGCAATTATTGCCGTGAATTTGTTGTGGCTAACTATTCTTGGGATATGGCAGAGTTGGAACAACTTTTATTAGCCCAGATAAACGGAGTGATGTAATCATCAAACGGAGTGATGTAATCATCAAACGGAGTGATGTAATCATCAAACGGAGTGATGTAATCATCAAACGGAGTGATGTA
>JACQXS010000125.1 GCA_016208615.1 Candidatus Stahliibacteriota bacterium
AACATATTATGGTGCAACTTAAACTTAAGGAAATAGAGAAACGGGAAGTTACAATAGCTGACGGAAGTAATAATGTTGTGCCATATGTTGGTCCAGTTCAGATTAATTTTGAAGCCCGAACCTGTTTTACGGGCGCTCTTGTTCTTGGTAATTCGGTGCTGATGGGAGCTGTGCCTATAGAAGATATGGACCTTGTGTTAAATCCTGCAAAACAAACTATAACCTTCAACCCCACCAATCCAAATATTCCGCATGTTTTAGTTAAATAATTGGAGATTGGGATTTAGATAGTCCCCCCAACCCCAACCCACTAATAAATATCAGTTGACTTCCTACTTGCACAAGTCGACTTTCTACTTGCACAAGTGGACTTTTCACTTGCATTAGTGAACTTTTCACTTGTATTAGTGAACTTTCCACTTGCATTAGTGAACTTTTCACTTGCATTAGTGAACTTTTCACTTGCATTAGTGAACTTTTCACTTGCATTAGTGAACTTTTCACTTGCACAAGTCAAAAAATTACTTGACAAGGGTTAAAAAAGTAGTAGCATAGTGATAATATGGCGAAAGGAGATTATATTCCTGAAGGGGATGCTAATTTTGATACTTGGGTAGATAATTTTGTTAAGTATGTAGTGTCAAATGCGGCATCTCTTGGCTTGACAGCGGCGGAAGTAACAGAGCTTCAAACTTTGTATAATCGTTGGAAAATTAGCTATCCCGCACATATAAATGCTAAAAATGCCTCCAAGAGTGCCACAAAGAATAAAGTTGCGACAAAAGATGAATTTGAAGTGCTAACACGACGGGTAGTTAGAAAGATTCAGGCAAGGCCGGAAACAACTAATAGCCAAAGAGAGAATATGGACATTCCTGTGAAAGATGTTATTCGTACTATATTATCAGAAGAAATCATATTGAGTGTGCCGCCACCTCAAATAGATGTTCTGTGTACTGCACCGAAACAGGTAAAAATTGATTGGTATCCGAGTCCTGTTGGCACTGATAGTTCTGCTAAGCCCAAAGGAATAGATGGCGTAATAATTTGGTATGCTGAAGGTGGTATTCCTACGGATGAGAAGGAGTGGCGGTTCTTGGCTATGGATAGTAATTCACCACATATCCATAATGTTGGTAATGATGCAACGGTGACGCTTGCTTACAAAGCACAATGGTTTGATAAAAGGAAACGAAGGGGTTCTTTTTGCGACCCAGTAATAGTTGCCGTTACGCCATAAAATCTTGATAACCTCGGGATTATATCTTGTCTCTACTCCTATAGGGAATTTAGAGGATATAACTTTAAGGGCGATAAGGATATTGAGTGAAGTGAACCTTATAGTAGCCGAAGATACAAGACGAACGGGTGTTTTATTAAAGCACTATAATATCAAGAAACCTCTGCTTTCCTATCATGACCATAATAAGATTACTCGTATTCCTATAATTATTGACCAATTAAAGTCGGGTGCTAAAATTGCCTTTGTATCTGACTCGGGAACACCTGGAATTGCTGACCCTTGTTTCCATCTTGTCCAGAAAGCAATAGAATCTAATATACCTGTCATTCCAATTCCTGGTCCTACATCTGTTACAGCGGCGTTAGTGGTTTCCGGGTTGCCTACTGATAGATTTATATTTGAGGGCTGGCTACCCAAGACAAGCGTAAAAAGAAAGAAGAAGTTAGAAGCCCTTTCAACTGAATTGCGGACGATTATCTTTTTTGAATCCCCTCATAGAATAGTGGCTACATTAAAAGATTGTCTGCTGGTATTGGGCAATAGAAGGGCGGCTATCTGTCGTGAGTTGACTAAGAAATTTGAAACTATAGAAAGGGAACGGCTTGAATATTTAGTGGCTAAGCACTCTAATAGTGGACAAAAGGGTGAATTTGTTGTGCTTATAGAAGGAGCTATTGGCTCAAGCCCATTTGGAATACAGTAGGAGCAACCCTTACGGTTGCCCAAAATAACGGGTATCCTGATAAATCGGGATACATTGAATGAAAATAACGATTAGTAGGGACAGATTATAATCTGTCCCTACATTTAAGGTCTATTTCTTCATTACTTTAGCGGTGAGTTCGCCTTCCGCTACAAGAGTATTGCCGACATAGACTTTACCATCCATAACGCATAAACCTTCCCTATACTTTAATAGCTTTAGTTCGCTTCTTATAGTGTCCCCCGGCATAACAGGTTTCCTGAACTTAATTCTATCCATCTTTAGGAAATAAACTACCTTATCTTTTGGGTCTTTTACCTTTTTAAGCAACAAAAATCCACCTACTTGTGCCATTGACTCAACTATCAAGACGCCGGGCATTATAGGATGGTCAGGGAAATGGCCTTGGAAGAACCCTTCATTGATAGTAACACATTTTTCGCCGACTACAAAATCTTCTTCAAAATGCGTTATCCTATCAATAAGAAGCATAGGATAGCGATGCGGAATTATTTTAAGTATTTCATTTATGTTAAACTCCATTTTTTTAACCTCCTTGCTAATTCAATATTTAATGTATGACCTGATTTTATAGCCACTACATTACCTTTAAGCCGTACTCCAAGTAGTGATATATCACCTATAAAATCCAGCACCTTATGTCTCACCTGTTCATCAGGGAAGCGTAGATTATTTATTGGTCCATCATCTCCAATAACAACTGCATTATCAAGACTACCACCCTTAATAAGCCCTTTACTGCGTAATTTGTCTATCTCGTTAGCAAAAGTATATGTTCTTGCGGGAGCTATTTCTTTGCAATATACATCCTGCGTTATAGTAAAGGTTTGGCACTGCGTTTTAATTGTTGTCTGCGGATAATCTATAAGGAAAGTAATTTTAAGCTCATTATTCCCGTTGGGACGGGATTGGAGTTTATCCCCGATAAATCGGGACTCTGCTTCAACCGGCGTTACAAATATGCAAGATGAGTTAGATTCTATGAAAATCGGTTCTCTTACTTTGAACTCATTTTTGTGTTGCCCTGCTTGATGTTTTACTTTTATAAGGTTCGTAAATTCCAAACTACTACCATCAAGGATAGGAACTTCATCGCCAGAGATTTCACAGATAGCATTGTCAATGCCGAGTCCATAAAAAGCAGAAAGAATGTGTTCACAAGTTTTTATCTTCTCCCCATTACTGCCGAGCAATGTTACTCCGTTCCCTGTATGGTTCACATTTTCAACAACAGCAGGTATTTTAATCCCATCTTTGGTAAAAAAAACTATCCCAGTATCAATAGGAGCGGGCTTTACAGTTAGTTTGGAATGTTCACCTGTATGTACGCCGATACCCTCAACCGTAAATGGGTTCGCTATAGTTGTTTGACCAATTTCCATTACTTGTTATTAAAGCAATTCTTTTCAATCTCAGATACTCTTTTGAATAGTTCAGGTAATTTCATAAGTAAGCTATACGCCAGATTAGATTGTCGTCTCGGTGCTGCTGGGTAACCGCAAACCGTTATTCCTTGTTTTACATCTTTTGTTACGCCCGACTGCCCACCTATTGTTACATTATCCCCAATCACTATATGGTCGCCAATACCTGCCTGTCCACCAATGACTACATTTTTCCCCATCTTAACACTACCCGCTACCCCGACTTGTGCGGTAATTATAGAATGCTCATCTATCACTACATTATGAGCAATATGGACTAAATTATCTATCTTAGTCCCTTTCTTAATAATGGTATTCCCAACAACTGACCTGGCTATAGTAGATAAGGCACCTATTTCTACATACTCTTCTATAATTACTCCACCACAATGAGGAATATGAGTATGCTTACCCTTTGAATGAGTATATGCAAATCCATCCGTCCCTATCACGGCACCCGAATAAATACGGACATTACGACCGATAATTGTTTTGTCAAGAATAGTAACATTAGGATAGATATGAGTCCCATTATCAATCTTCACCTCATTCCCAATATACACATTGGGATAAATAATTACATTATCTCCAATAACTGTCTGCTCTCCTATAAACACAAAAGCCCCGATACTAACCTCTTTACCCATTTTTGCACTCTCACTAATATGAGCTTGTGGGCTTATTTCTTTACAAGGTAATGATTCGGGATAAAACACTCTTAATAACTTATAGACTGCTAAATCTGGATTCTCTACCCTTATAGTTGCAGGGCGTCCATTTTTTGTAAAAGGGATAGAGTTTTCCGAAACAATCACACAGGATGCAGAAGTAGAATTAAGCCATTTCTTATACCTGGGATGAGAAGCCCAAGTTATAGCCCCTTCTTTTGCATCTTCTATGGAAGCAATATGGCTAATTAAAATATCAGCATCTCCATTTAATTTGCCACCTATAAGTTTGGCAATCTCGCCAAGTTTCATATATTTTAGCCGTCCTTATCCAGTGCGGTTTTATTTAGTTATTATTTTGGGGCGTAATTTGGAGAGTACTTCTCCCACCATAGTATTAATATTCCCGGTCTCTGTCCCAATGCTACTACCTATTTCTTCTGCTACTACCATGCCTGTCAGAGTATCTACTACTTTACAAGTAATATCAACCTTATCTCCTACTTTTGTTACCTCGCCTATAATCACAACACTTGCATCTGCCAATTTACCAATTCTACCTGCTTCTTCCGCAGTGTACTCATCTTCAGTTTTATTAGGTATGTTTGCCTCTTTCATTGCATTGGTTAATTTGCTCGATAGAACTTGCTTAAATATATCATTCCCAACCAGCCCTGCCATTACATATTGAGCGATTGTTTGCCCCAACTTCCACTCTCTTGCCTCAGATGTTTGTTCCTTAAATTTGAATACCCAACAATAGGGCTTTCCACTTACAGTATCCGACGCCGTAGTAACAGGAGCAAATTCTTGATTTAATTCAGCTACTACTTCATCCGTTAAGTCCATCCCTTCCTTAACATATACAAGACCACTGGATGTGGCATCAAGGATTATTGTATATCCTCTATCCTTGCCTATTTTTTGCAAAAGCAGATTCACCTTCTCAATAAAGGGTTTCATAATTTCATCATTCCGCTTCTTGGCTAACCCATCTGGGGCATAAATTTCTTGTACAAATTGTTCATATTCAGCTTGAAGTTTTTCTATTTCTTGGCGTTTGCGCGCCCGGGCTTCTTCAGATAACATAGCACTCTGATTTTCAAACTCTTTGATTAAGCTTTCTACCTTTTGTTTCCGCTTAATAGCATCTTCTTGCCATTTAGTAAGCTCACGCTCAAGTTTGGATTTCAATTCTTCCCTGCCCTTGTATTTTTCCAGAAGCCGATTAGAATCTATGTACCCTATCTTCACATCTGCCATTACAACTAATGGTAAAAATAAACCCAGCCAAATATATCTTTTCATCTCCCCTCCTATCTTTTTCTTACAATAATTTTATTTCCTTGTCAACATAAAACTTTGAGTCTGCTAAAAACCCCTTCTTGTCACCTCCGATAGGAGTCCGAAGACTCCATCGGAGTCCTTCGGACCTAAGCGAAGCGAAGGGTCTCATCCCCGCAGAATGCGGGGTTATTAGATTCTTCACTTTGTTCAGAATGACAAGCGAAGGGTTCAGCATGACAATTTGCACTGATTACCACTTTTTCAGCAGACTCACTTTGTTAATTTTTTCTATCCAATAGATAATGCAGAATAACTACTGATTGCGAAGCAAAGTAAGTCTCTTTGCCTAAACTTACCTTCTCTCCCATCCCAAAAATCCTCTTTTTCTCTTTTTGCGGAATCCCATCCTGGTCACCGATAACAAAAACTGAATTTGCTAATCCTATTTCTTGTATATCTTTGCCTCTTCTATCCAGCAATAGAATTTGTTTATCTTTTAACCCTTCAATTACCGCTATCAAGCTCTTTTTCTCTACATAGCAACCCGGGAAGCATTCTATTTTCTGTCCTTTCTTGTATTTATACAGCATCCGCTTAATCAAGCCACCTACATCTTTTTTGCTAATAACTTCCTGTAACTCTGGCTGACTTACTATCTCTAAATGCTTTAGCGGGTCAGGTGGACCATAAAAAATAAGATGTAACCTCACATCCTGCCGTATGCTGTGTGAAGTAAAGAAACTTGCAATTACAGTATGACAGACTATATCAAGTCTGCCCGCCTTCATCAAGTCATTGAAATTACCACTCGTATGAGCGGAACGCGAGAAATAGACTATCTCTCTCACTTACATCACACTCAATAACTCTACTTCAAAAATCAGCACTGAGTTCGGCGGAATATCAGCACCTGCTCCCCGTGTACCATAGCCCAATTCAGATGGAATAGTAAGCTTACGCTTGCCTCCAACTTTCATCCCAGCAACTCCCTCGTCCCAACCCTTGATAACTTGTCCCGCACCTAATCCAAAAGTAAAAGGCGTACCCCTATCTTTGGAGCTATCAAATTTAGTCCCATTAGTGAGCCACCCCGTGTAATGGACAGAAACGCTCATCCCCGGCTTTGCCTCTGCCCCTGTACCCGTTACCAAATCCACATACTTCAACCCCGATGCTGTCGTCACTTCCTTTCCGCCACCGCCTTTTTTAGCTTCGCAACCTAATAGAAGTATAGCAAAACAACAGATTGCACTTAAAACTTTCATCTTAAATCACCTCCTCCATACTATAAGACTTGTAAATGCTTATTACTTAATGGCAACATTCTTTCACTTATCGGCATACTTCTTTCACTTATCGGCATACTTCTTTCACTTATCGGCATACTTCTTTCACTTATCGGCATACTTCTTTCACTCATCGGCATACTTCTTTCACTTATCGGCATACTTCTTTCACTTATCGGCATACTTCTTTCACTCATCGGCAAGCTTTTGTCCCTCATTTTCAAGCTTTTGTCCCTTATTTTCAAGCTTTAGTCTCTCATTTTCAAGCTTTTTTCTCTCATCTTTCATCTTTTTTCGCTCATCGGCATCATTTTTTTGCTATTATTCAAATTTAACATTCACACCTATCACTGGCGAAAATAACTCAAATATACTTGGCAAATTAGCTTCCTCCAATGAACCTATCAGCGAACCCAATGAAGTGAACGAATTAGTTCTTAATCCAATGGCTAACTCTACTTTTTTAATCACCACCGAACTACCAATCCCAATAACAGCATACGGGGGTAAAATAAATTTCTCCCCATTAACTTGGCATACTCTATTGCGTGTTTCAAATCCCCATCTTAAAGGAAAAAATATCCTTGATTCACCGCCTATGCCAACACAAAACTCGCCTAATGTGTTTGCCCCTATGCTGCTACCGAGAGTGAATTTCCAAATCCTAAGAGCACTGCCAATATTCACTCCTACCCGCTCCTCTAATTCATATTGCTCATTCAACCTATTAGTATCCGCAGCAGTAGGGAAGGGTGAGAATTTCACTCCCATTGTTCCTGTAACTATTTTTGCCCCTGTATCCACTTGCACGCCTTGTGAGTAAATAGAATCTAATGGTGGCAGACCAGATATGTAAGTCGAAATAAGATTACCATTCAAAGTTAATATAGTCCGCGGTGCTAATGTTATCACGGCACCCAGCTTAAAGAAACTTAAATCAATTCTCATACCTGCGAGAAAGTTAAATTCATTTCCCGTCAAAGTAATAATTCCATTAGAATTGAATAACCTTTCATCTATCGTAGTATTCCCAATAGCTTTTACCTGCCACTCACCCGCACTAACATTACAGGACAATGTACAAGGTGCATTAGCTTCAGCAGAAAGATTAGTCCATAAACTTCCCCGTATTGGCTTATAAGTTATACCTATACCCGTTTTAAACCATTTACCCTTGCGTGCAATACCGAGGAATAAATCATTCTCACTTAATCCCATCCCTGCACCGCCAGCGAAAGCTAACTCTATAGGGGTAGTAAAAATCCAATCTACGGGAATACTATCGGATTCGGGAAGCTCAGGTATATCAGTATGCGTTATGGTATCAGGCATTGTGTCGCTAAAGGTGCAGTTATAAGAAGCATTACCTTCTACCTGTAGATTAGTCCCAAACTCCTCAGCAAACCCAAGTCCCAATATCCAACCTTTGAAGTTAATCGCTCCGCTCACCATATTTAAGCTAACCGGCTGAGTAAAAGAAAGATGACACGGCACTTTAACTATTCCTATTTCATCGCCTAATTCCAATGTTTGCACCCAGTTGATATTAGTTGCCGACCCAATCTCAAATGCAGTAGCAAAGTTATTGGCTTCTATATCAGACAGAGCCGCCGGATTGAGCATACAGCCATTTAAGCCATTAGAGAGTGACGGATTGATGTACCCCAAGTCCAATACTCCGAGTGACGGCAATTTGATTGCCCACTTGCCATAAAAGTCGCCCGATACCGAAATAGTGTCAGCAGTAAGAAAAAAGATAAGTAATAACATTATTATTTGTAATACTTCATCTATCTTTTCTTTTAGAGTACCCTTTTTGCAATTTGGTCTATATCTACATTCCTCTTGCTCTGAACATCAGAAAACAGAACATATTTTATTCTTTTAGTTAATTTTTCTCGTCTATTAGCAAGAGAACCTATTTTTTTATTCGCATTCTCCTCTAATTTATCAGGCACGACCAAATAAGTAGGCACATTCAAAACTGGCGTAGCCGCAAAAAGTTCCCTAAACTTGGCAATTTCTGACTCAACTTCACGACTTTTTTCAACTTCAAAGGCCGCAATTATAGAAATACCTTTTACCCACAAAACATCAATTTCCCTTATTCTATTGAAAGCCTTCTCGTTTAACCCGAATTGGACATTGCTTCCCATTGGAATACTTAAATCCCTAAATCTTTTATCTTTCTTTTGCTCTGTCATTCCAATATGAGAATCATAAACTAACTGCTCAATCATTACATCATGCTCTGATTCTGCCGAATATCCATCTTCTCCATCCCTCTCTTTAATTATATTAAATAATGATGTCCCTATTCTCTTTTCTTTTAATTGCCAGACTTCTCTTTTCCAGCCACTAACTTTTCTCTTTTCACAAATTCTGTTTAATACATGGTCTATTTCTTCATATTCAGCCGCATCACCATTAATAAGACTAGAATATACAATTTGTAGTATTTCATCCAATGTAGCATTCTTGTTTTCCAAAAGATGGCGTTTAATTATAGACCCTAATCTTATCTTAACCAGTGCATATTCTTCTATTGTTTTATCTAATAGACCACCTGTTTCTTTATCAATATGTTCTTTAAGATACCATTTATTGTTTCGTTTGACAAAATCCTTCGTGAGGTAAATTTCAAGGTCGTCTTCTTTTATTTGCTCTAATAAGCCATTATTAAGTAAAAAGGGCATAACTTTCATATATATTGTAGTAAGCTTTGCTCCACCATGATATTCAACCGCCTCTCTTGCTATATCTCTAATCTTCTTATCGACCTCAACTTCCTCAATCCATTTTTCTTTAGGTGGCTTCTCTGTCTTTTTATAACTCAAAATAAAATCTCCAAGCATTGCTCCGGCTGATTGTTGATGTAGAGTTGTAATATACGCTTGAATTGGGGGTTGATAAATCATTCCGTCCTTTTCTGACCAGATAAAGCCGGCATCGTGTGCAGCCAATTGGATTGCATTCCAGACCTTAAAGTTCCTGTTGTGAAAAGTCATTACCAGCCAACGATTTGGCTTTAATACTCTGTAACATTCTTTAAAAATTTCACACATTAGTTGTCTATACTCTCTACTTCCTTTCTCTTGATATTTATTTTCTATTGCTTCTTTTGTATTATCAATCAATCCATTCTTCACTCCTATAATGTCTCTAATCCAGATAGTCCAAAAATCTGATAGCTCAGTATAATTCACATTCGCCCCATAAGGAGGGTCTGTAATAATTACATCTACACTCTCATTGGGAATTCCTTTTAAGTCAGTAGCAGACTGTGCTAAAAGCCAACAAGTAGCTTTATTGTTAGTAATATCCTTGAAGGTTTTTGCTTTTTTGTAGATTTCTCCTATTTCGACTCCACTGTTTTTTTTACCTCTGTAAACTGCTCCATAACGATTTTCAAAATATCCCCAAGCGTTTACCTCTGCAAATATATTAGCAAGCCAATAATGATGCCCAGGTTTTACAACTGTTCTACCCTTTAAGTGACTCAGTGTACTCATTTCAAATAAGCCGGAAGAGAAAGCAAGACATAACAATTCTTGGGTCTCCTTTTCTTTTATCCGTGATATTGCATCCAGCAATATTGACAATGATAATAAATTTCTTTTCGTAAATAGTTCATAAAAGTACTTATAATCTTTAGTCAAGAGTTCTCTTGTCTTCTCGCCAAGAAAGATTTTATCCTTTGGATACCATAAGTCTTGTTCTTTAACAATCTTATCAAAGTTCTCTTCAATCCATTGGTATTTTTCAAAATCATACTTATCGGGTTTCTTCTCCCCCTTAAATCCACATTTATCACATTTAAGTTTCAATCTTACAATGCGGTCTGGCTTTCTTTTCGCAGTGAGTGATTTAATTGGTATTTTACAGTGCGGACATTCATAAGTGCCTGCCCTTAATTTCTTGGCAGATGCAAAAACTACTTCTTTGCCACATCTACATTCAACAACCGTGCTCCATTCAAACCAATCCGCAGACACTTCTTTATTACATTTGGGACATTTAGTCAGATATAAGCTATTTATTTCATCTTTTACTTTTTCACTGATTTCTTGAAATACTTGCCTTAATTTGTTTAAGTCCACATCCATCACTTCGCACTTTGTTATAAAAATTGCCATCGGATTTAAGTCAACGCCTATAACTTTTCTTCGTAATTTAAGTCCCTCAACAATTGTAACTCCACCACCACACATTGGGTCAAGAACAATACTCTCAGGATTAGAGTAATGTTTGATTAACTCATTAAAAACAGTATAAGGTCTTCGTGCAAAATAGCGATGCATCTTATAAATCGGTGTATGTGGTTTTGCTACTACTCCATAATCAATGGGTTCCACTTTATCTAAATCTTTAATTTTTTCCTTATCTACATTCATTTTTACTCAAAACTCTTTTATACAATGTATCTATATGTGTCAGGTAAGAATTACACATCTGATAATCCCCAAGTTATCGACTAATATACCCAAATCTCTAAATATACACAAATGGATATTTTTCTGGTAATTCAATAGATTCTATTTCTAAATCTACATCCAAATGTGGCCAGTAAAGATGATGTGGCTGTAACAGCTTGACATTCAGAATAGATATTATATTTGCATTTTTGAACCAAGGGAAGGCTTCAAATGGCAAAAAATATTCATTCTGATGCACCAACAGCCAAACCCCATGCTTAGAGATATTTAGTACTTCAACTTGGGAAGTGCTTTTCCCAACTATTTTTGATTTCATCTTTCTTCTCCTCAATAATTTTTTGAATATTACCGAGTTCTTTTTGAGATAAGCCATAATTCTTGTCCAACGAAACAGAAGGTTCCAACCAAAACTTTGCCTCCCCGTTGCCAGAGGAGACATGAATATGCATTCTTTTCTCTTCACGAGAGAAGAAAAAGAATCGGTAACCTTTATGATAGAAAAGAGTTGGACTCATAATTCATATACTTTAGATTGTTAAATCCATTTCTCTCACTACAAAATATTATAATACTCTTTTATACACTGAATCTATATGTGTCAAGTAGTATTTAGGGTTAAAAAATTCTGTTATCTCTTCGTGGGTGAATAATTTGTTCATCTTGGCATTATTAACTAATATATCTTTTAGGTGTTTGCTCTCTGATTCGGCTTGAAATGAGCTACTTTGCACTATTTGATACGCTTCTTTGCGTGCTAATCCTTTCTTAATTAACTCATTAAGCACTCTGCCTGAAAAAACAAGTCCCCGCGTAGCATCAAGATTATGCTGCATAGCTTCTCTTGAAATATGTAATCCCTGTAATACTCCCTTTAGCTTACGCAATATGTAATGAGTAAGAGTAGTAGCATCCGGTATAATTATGCGTTCCGGAGCTGAATTAGATATATCCCGCTCGCCCCACAAGGGTATATTTTGTAATCCTGCCTCCGCATACCCTCTAACTACTCTTGCCAGTCCGCATATCTGTTCGCAAATTATGGGATTCTTTTTATGTGGCATAGCACTTGAACCCTTTTGACCTGATAAGAAAGGTTCGGCAATTTCTTGAATTTCTGTTCTCTGCAAATGCCGTACCTCTTGGGCTATCTTTTCACAAGAAGTAGAAATAAGAGCCAGCGTAAATAAATATTGGGCGTGCCTATCCCGTTGAAGGATTTGGGTTGACACTTTTGCATACTCTAATCCGAGACGCTTGCAAACAAGCTCTTCAATGCGAGGTGAAATATGAGCATAATTACCACAAGCACCTGAAATCTTGCCATACGAGATGTTGGTTATAGCAGCTAATAAACGCTCTTCATTACGCTTCATCTCCTCATACCATAGAAGAAATTTTAACCCCAGTGATGTCGGCTCGGCATGAACCCCATGCGTCCGACCCACAGTAAGAGTAGATTTTTCCTCTAATGCCCTTTGTTTCAAAACTAATTGCAATCCTTCAAGTTCATTTAATATTATTTCACCCGCCTCTTTCATTTGTAGGGCAAGTGCCGTATCCACTATATCGTATGAAGTCAGACCCAAATGTATCCAACGAGAATGCTCGCCGACCGATTCTTCAAGAGTTTCAAGGAAAGCTATCACATCATGATGAGTTTTCGCCTCAATCTCCTTAATTCTTGATAGACTAAACTTTGCTTTCCGCTTTATCTCTTCTACTATATTGGCAGGTATTTCACCAAGTTCACTCCTTACCTCAATAACCGCAAGTTCCACCCTCCACCAGCAATTGAATTTATACTCATCACTCCAAATCTTTTGAAGCTCATCTGTTGTATATCTCTCTATCATATCAAATCATAAATCAAATATGCTTATCCGCTTTACTCATTTTTATTAGTATTTAAAATTGTCTTCTCCATATTTTGAAAAATAATAGAAAATACTTTTTCCCGCAATTTCTTTCATAATTGGAAACATATCTGCTTCTGTCCAAGGCTTAGGCCTAAAGAAAAAACTACCTCGATTAAATTGGCCATTAGGACCTTCATTATGCAAACGTAATTTATTGAGTTTTCCAAACATTGAAATGGTTATTACTCTATCTAAAATTGATGAATCCTCTGCAAAATCACAACCGTCACCAAAACAAACAAATGGGAATATCGATTCACGAAGTAAAGCAGTACGAAATCCAATAACATTTTTTCCAAGACGCTCAATTGCATTGCCCTTAGCTTGTTTTTCTTTTCCTTCCTGCAATCTAAGGACATTTGTTCCCTGATTTTTTACTTCTGTTATTAGAACTGGATAATAATTATTTGTTTTATCAACAATTGAAAGAATACCTCCGTCAGGCCTCATAGAAGAAGTATCAAACTTATAATAAAAATCTACTTCTGGATATAGCGTTTTAAGATCTGCAACAATATCTTTTAAGAACCACTGACTTTTATGATACAATCTAATTGAGAATTTTTTTGTTAAATATTCTGCAACTTTTATAAGTGATTTACCAAGCCTACTTTCCTGCTTCTTTGCAGTTACATTGATAATGGTTCCTGTCCTCTGTTGTCTCAATTCACTCTTCTTGCTCATCAGTTCTTCTCCACAAGATAAAGATATTCTTTAACATGAATATCACGATTATTCAAATTGCGGCTTCCTCGGAAAGTATTATATTTCGTTTCCAATGTTTCTACTTTGCCAACTTTATTAAGAATAGACAGCATTTCATTTAGCTTTATGAACCCTTCTGAATTAAAAGATATGAGTAAATATTTTGCATTAATTTTTGATACCAGTTCACTAAGAGCAAAATGAGACTTTCTATTATTATTATAGTCGGATCGATACCAATTATTTGGTATTCCCGATATTTTGCTTATGTTCTTTGGCTTTATGTAGTCTACAATTAAGTTCAACATAAAATAGTTAGAACCATAAGGATGTTGATTATAGGGCGGATCTAAATATGCAAGATCCACTTCCTCCATATAATCCGCTATCTGATTAGAATTATCTTTATATATCTGATAATCGCATTCATAGTTGCTAAAAACAGGATACTTAATTTTTATATCTCCCAATATTCTTACCAGTGCATCGCGGTTATTTCCACCAAATTGACCAATCCCTGTTTGTGAGTTTTTATAAAAACCCTTAAAGACTCCTGAAGTATTAGCATGCACAGCGGCTTCCGACAACAAGGGGCCAAGAAAATATTTTTGATACTCATCAGGTATATCTTCAATTAACTGTCGTGCGGTATCGATATATTTTGCATTCCTAGGTGTATAAAATACTCTTTCTCCTTCTTGAATATTGTTCATATCCTTTGGGGCATACAAATCATAGATAAATCCTTCACGAAGTTTATCGTGATCAATTTTATACTTTAAATAATTAAATAGTTCTTTAAGTATTTCCGTGTTTATAGATCCTTTATCTGATAAATAACAACTACTAATAATTTCAGCGTACTTTTCAATATCATTGACTATAAGTAAAGAAGAATACCGCTTAAAATAACGTGCAACTACTCCAGAACCTGTAAAAACATCAAAAAGGCGAAGTTTTGATTTCCCTAAACGTTTTTTTACAATGCTTAGCCCGTTACCAATAAAGCCAAGCAATGCTCTTTTATTTCCAATAGATGTAATTAACTGTTGAGTTAAATAATCATTACTTTCTGATAACGCCTCAACACCGGGATGAGCCAATAAGTCAAGTTGGTTCACAACACCTCCATATTCAACCAATTATCCCTTCTCCTCTTTTTCATCTTGTCAAGCAAAACAAGTAATAAGCGAAGCGGATAAGCATAAATCAAATATCAAAAATAAAAAAACATTTCACTTATGCATAACTTCTCGTGCTTTATCCCAGTCATTGACAAACTTTTCTATTCCCTTATCTGTCAATGGGTGATTGAACATAGCTTCAAGCACCTTGAATGGCACAGTGCAAATAGGGGCGCCAAGTTGCATTGCTTCTACTATATGCAATGGATGACGAACCGAAGCTACTATTAGTTCACTTTCAAATTCATAGTTGTCTAACATATCCAGAATTTCTGCTATTAATCCCATCCCATCCTGCCCTACATCATCTAACCTACCTATAAATGGAGATATGTAATTTGCCCCTGCCTTAGCTGCAAGCAATGCTTGGTTGCAAGAAAAAACAAGCGTCGCATTTACTTTAATCCCCTTGCTACGCAACATCCTCATTGCTTTTATTCCCTCAGGAGTTACGGGGACTTTGATAACGATATTTTTGTGAATCCTGGATAGGTCTTCGCCCTCCTTCTCAATTCCTATTGCATCCAGACTTATGCCTTCTGCTGATACAGGGCCATGCACGAGTTCACATATCTCCCTTAAAATCTCTTGCCTCTCTCTGCAAGTATGTTTTACTTCCTTAGCCAGCAAAGTGGGATTTGTAGTTACGCCATCTATAATACCCCAGTCTTTGGCAATACGGATTTCATTCACATTTGCCGTGTCAATAAATAATTTCATAATACCCCCTCCTTTAAAATAACACTCTTAATAAGTAATTTACTTCTGTTAAATTACCCCTTGTATAGAAAAGATTTTCTTCATTTGGATTTAGTAAAATTGCTCCTACTCTGGCTATAATAGAGACTAACAATTGTTTAACTCTAAATCCTATTTCTCCATCTATATGAAATCCTATAGCAGTTGAATTTAAGCAATAATAGTCTGTGATAATATAATCTTTATACTCATTCCGTTCTTTGACACGATTTTTTAGTAAGTGTAGCCCTATTCCTGGGCCTGCAGAAAATTCCAATTTCCCTGCTTTTAGTTTTAGCAATCCAGTTTCGGTGAAACTCATGGCAGAAAATACACAATCCTTGCTACTTGTACCTTTTACTTTTTGATACCCTGCTTGCCAATATCTCATAGATTCGCAAATCCAAACCCTATCGCTTATATCTATTCCATGATAAATACCTACAACAGGTGAAGTTATTATTTTTGGGATGGACAAAACTCCGCCTCCTATACCCCAACCCTGCAGAAGAAATAAAAAAAACACTACTTATATAATTTTTGTAACTGTCCTTGAATCCAAATTTGCATTTCTGTATTTATTGTATCAGCCAAAGCACCGCCTACCCAGTTAAACTCTTCCTCGCTAATATTTGCCTTCTTATATGCTTCCATTTCATAAGTGTGCCACCTTCCCTGTAGCCGTTCCCACGCTGTTACAATATCCGGATGCTCGTTGCAATAAGTAGAATCAGATAATTCTGATAAATCTGCACTAATACGATACCGTTTGGCAAACCCTTGCATATCCTTTTCGTGTTTAGATATAGCGTCCATCAGGTAACCTGAAGCCTTAACATAAACAGTAGCCCGCTCAGTAGTGATTTTGCCATCCTCAGGTGGTTTGAACTCAGAATCCTTCACGCTTGGCGATTCTTTTGAGCACCCAATGAGCAGAATACAGAACACAGAAAATAGAAAAAATCTATGCATCTTACACCTCCTACATAAAATCAAAATCCCAAATTCCAAGCTCTAAATCCTAAACTCAGCCGGAGGCTGATGAGCCTCAGGCTCAAAATCCCAAATACTAAAATCCAAATGTCCAAACAAGGTGATATCCCTTGTTTGCAATCCCACCAGCAAGGTGCTTTGTGTCTAACCCAAGACAGTTTGGAATTTAGAACATTGGAATTTTGATATTGTTTAGAGTTTAAGATTTTGGATTTAGAATTTCTCATAAACTATTGTAGGGGCGTTCTCTACCTATTGTGGATAAACGCCCCTACTTTATTTGTTGACCTTAGTATTCGGGTGGATATCCACCGCCGCCTCCGGGAGGCATCATTGGTTTTTCCTTCTCAGGTTTTTCTGTAATCATCGCCTCAGTAGTAATTAGTAGAGATGCAATTGAACTCGCATTCTGGAGTGCAATTCTTGCTACCTTAGTAGGGTCAACTATTCCTGCTCCCATCATATCAGTTATTTCATTGGCTTGTGCATCGTATCCTATATGAGTCTCTTTTCCCATAATCTCATTTATAATTACAGAAGGCTCTTCTCCTGCATTCGCAATAATCCACCGTGCCGGCTCCTCAAGTACTTTTTTAACTATATTAACACCTATCTGCTCATCTCCACTCAGTTTCACTTTCTCTAATGCAGGGATGCACCTTAAGTACCCAACTCCTCCACCCGGTATAATACCTTCTTCTACAGCTGCCTTTGTTGCATGTAAGGCATCGTCGGTTCGTGCTTTCCTTTCCTTCATATCAGGCTCAGTTGGGGCGCCAATACTTATAACTCCCACTCCACCAGCAAGTCTTGCCAATCTCTCTTCTAATTTTTCTCTATCGTAATCTGACTTTGTTTCCCCTATTTGTAGCTTTATCTGGGACATCCGTGCCTGAATGTCAGACTTAGACCCCATACCCTCAACTATGGTAGTATTATCCTTGTCTATCTTAATCTTTTTTGCTTTGCCAAGGTCTTCTATTTTAGTATTCTCCAGTTTCATCCCCTTTTCTTCGGCGATTACTTTACCACCAACAAGGATAGCAATATCCTCCATCATTTCTTTTCTCCGGTCACCGTATCCGGGTGCCTTTACAGCGGCACACTTAAAAGTACCGCGTAGCTTATTGACCACAAGTGTAGCTACTGCCTCGCCCTCTATATCCTCAGCCATAACAAGAAGTGCCCTACCACTTTGGGCTACCTTTTCAATTATAGGCAGAAAGTCTTTCATAACCGAGATTTTCTTGTCAAATAAGAGAATATATGGGTCATCAAGGACTGTTTCCATTTTGTCAGGGTCAGTAACAAAGTAAGGTGAAATGTAACCCCTATCAAATTGCATTCCCTCTACTACTTTGAGTTCAGTCTTTATTCCTTTACCCTCTTCAACTGTGATGACACCATCTTTGCCCACCTGTTCCATTGCTTCAGCAATCATATCGCCTATTTCTTTGTCATCGTTAGCTGAAATCCTACCTACATCTGCAATTTCCTTTTTGCCAGCAGTAGGTTTGGAAATTCTTTTTAATTCATCAACTACTTTTTCCACTGCCTTTTCAATTCCGCGTCTGAGTGCCATAGGATTAGCACCTGCTGTCACATTTTTATGACCTTCACGAAAAATCGCCTGTGCTAAAATAGTTGCCGTAGTAGTGCCATCACCAGCAACATCTGAAGTCTTTGACGCCACTTCCTTCACCATTTGAGCGCCCATATTTTCAAACTTATCTTCAAGTTCTATCTCTTTAGCTACAGTAACTCCATCCTTAGTAACAGTAGGAGCGCCCCACTTCTTTTCAATAGTTACATTTCTGCCTTTTGGGCCAAGTGTAACCCTGACTGCATTAGCAAGCTTATCAACACCTGATTTGATAAGTGCCCTGCCTTCATCTGCATATTTTATCTCCTTTGCTGACATCTTACCCCCTCCTTATTCTATAATGCCTAAAATATCATCTTCACCCATGATTAAATACTCCGCCTCATCTATTGTAACCTCGGTTCCAGAATACTTGCCAAAGAGCACTTTATCGCCTGTCTTCACATCCATTTTCTTGCGATTACCCTTTTCGTCAATCGCCCCGGGACCCGCAGCTATTATTTTACCTTGCTGGGGTTTCTCTTTAACAGTATCCGGAATAATTATACCACCCTTCTTTACTTCTTGGGGTTCTATTCTTTCAACCAGAACCCGATTACTCAACGGTTGCAACTTCATCTTACCTCCTCCTTTTACTTTATTCTTTTATTTCTCCTGGGCAGAAGAGGATTTGAACCTCCTGCCTTTCCGTATTTCTATGGGTGAGACAGGGATTGAACCTGTGGCCTCTGCCTTGTAAGGGCAGCGCTCTCCCCGCTGAGCTACTCACCCTATCTTAAAATACGGAACACTCTCACCCGCTGAGCTATCCGCCCATTGCATAACTACTTTTATGCTCAGCGTAAAGAGAAATATGACACTAATTTTAAGGTTGTCAAGACTTTTTTTAATTTCCCAAATATGCTTGTTTAACTAATTGATTTTGAAGTAAATCAGATGCCGCTCCTTCCAATACTACTTTACCCAGTTCTATTACATATCCACGACTGGCAATAGAAAGAGCGCGTTGTGCGTTTTGCTCTACAAGTAATATGGGTGTACCTTCGTGGTTAATTTTCAATATCACTTCAAATATCAGGTCAACAAATTTAGGTGCCAATCCTAATGACGGTTCATCTAACAGCAATAACTTAGGATGTGCCATTAATCCGCGTGCAATAGCTAACATTTGTTGTTCTCCGCCTGATAATGTTCCACCTGCTTGTTTCCTTCTCTCTGATAAAATTGGGAATAATGAAAATACATATGTTAAGTCTTGCTCAATTGCTTTAGTATCTTTTTGTAAAAATGCACCCATTTGCAAATTCTCCAATACCGTAAGATAAGGGAATATATGCCTACCTTCCGGGACTTGGATAATTCCTTGTTCTACAATTCGCTGTGGTGGACGGTTATTAATTTCTCGGCTACTGAATATTATTTTACCACTACGCACTTTTAGTAATCCGGATATAGTCATCAAGGTAGTTGTTTTACCGGCTCCATTAGCACCAATTATAGTTACTATTTCGCTAACCCCTACCTTTATGGACAAACTTTTCAACACTTCCCGCTGTCCATAACCACAACAAACATTTTCTAATTTAAGCATGTTGTGCTCCAAGGTATGCTTCAATGACTTTTGAATCATTAGATACCTCGCTCGGTGTGCCTTCTGCAATTTTTATCCCATAGTTAAGAACAGTAATTCTTTCGCATACTTCCATTACCATTCGCATATGGTGTTCAATAACTAATACTGCAATTCCACTATCTCTTATTTTTCTAACTAAGTCCATCAATTCCTGTATTTCTACAGGATTCATCCCTGCTGCCGGTTCATCTAACAAAATAAGTTTAGGCTCAGTAGCTAATGCTCTTGCAATTTCCAACTTCCGTTGACCTCCGTAGGGTAAATTTTTTGCCAATTCATCCATATATTGGTTTAGTCCAACAAATTCAATGTAATGTTTTGCTTTTTCAATGGCCATTTTTTCTTCACTTTTCACCCATTTGGGTTGGAAAATTGCACCCATAAATGTAGTTTTAGTGCGTGCATATTCGCCTACTACCACATTTTCTAATGCCGTCATCCCTGCAAAGAGACGAATAGCTTGAAATGTCCTTGCTATTCCTAATGTCGTAATCTCATCTGCTCTGAGGCGGACAATGTTTTTGCCATGATAAAGCAACTCGCCTTTTGTTGCGGGATATATACCTGTAGCACAATTAAAAAAGGTAGTCTTCCCGGCACCATTAGGTCCGATTAAAGCACAAATCTCACCTTCAGAAACGCAAAGGTCTAATTTATCTAATGCTCTAACGCCACCAAAATACTTTGAAATCCCCTTTGCTTCTAATATTGTTGAACTCATTTATATTTGTTTGCTACGCTATTACTCGGACCCTAATCTTTTTCTCTTATATGGCAAAAGACCATCGGGCTTAAATCTCATCATTAGTATCATGGCTACTCCAAATAATAACATACGCAAGTTGCCAAATTCTCTGAAAAATTCAGGTACTATAATTAAACAAGCTGCCCCTATTATTGCTCCTCGTACACTACCCATACCTCCTAATACAATCATACATAATACGAGAGCCGATTCTAAGAATGTAAAACTTTCAGGTGATACATGTGTCATTTTGGAGGCAAAAACCGCTCCCCCAACCCCGGCAAAGGCAGCAGATATGGCAAAAGCTAACAATTTCAGTTTCACTATATTTATACCCATAGTACTTGCGGCAAGCTCATCTTCTTTTATGGCTACCCATGCGCGACCGATTCTTGAATTATTTAATCTATTAAATATAAATATCCCCAGCACAAGGAAGCATAGAACTAAATAATAATAATGTATCGGGGCAGTAAATTTGAAGCCAAAAAATGAAGGTCTGGCAATGCCCAAAATTCCATTCGGACCACAAGTGAGTTCATCCCAATTATTAAGCACTATGCGGGTAATTTCGCCAAATCCTAAAGTAACAATAGCAAGATAATCACCTCGTAATCTTAATGCCGGTAAGCCTACTAATATGCCGAATATAGTAGCTAATGCACCGGATATTGGGAAACAAAGACAAAACGGAATATGGAAATGAATAGATAATAATGCGTATGTATAAGCCCCTATAGCGTAGAAGGCAATATATCCCAATACTAATAGGCCGGCAAGTCCAACAACTATGTTTATACCCAAACTGAGGAGTATGTATATCCCGCAAACAACTAAGACATCTTGAAAATATTTATTAAAGAACATTGGTACTATTAAAAGTAATAATATACCTATAATACTCAGGATAATGGGATTTATTTTTGGTATCTTAAATCTTCTTATCTTAACTATGGTTGATTTTATGAAAGTGAACTTGGCAAATCTCAAAACCGAGAGCACAAAAATTGCTAATACTAAATAACCTGTTTTTACTAATCCTAAAAATGGCACAACTATAACCCCAATCCATATTGCCCAAACTAATCCCCCAAGTCTCGCCGAAGCAAGATTACTATTTTGTTTCAACATCAATATTCACCTTTCCTTTTACCCAATAATCCTTGTGGTCTAAATATAAGAATTAGAATTAAGATTATAAATGCATAGACATCCTTATACTCACACGAAATATAGCCTGATGATAAGCTTTCTACTAATCCTAATACTAATCCTCCAAGCATAGCGCCGTAAATATTTCCTATCCCGCCAAGCACAGCCGCAGTAAAAGCTTTAATCCCCGCAATATAGCCAATAAAATAGTGTATCCTGCCATAATAGATGGCAACCATAATACCGGCAGCGGCTGCAAGTGCTGACCCAATAATAAAAGTGGTAGAAATTATTTTATCAGTATCAATACCCACTAAACTTGCCATCTTTAAGTCTTGTGCTGTGGCACGCATAGCTTTACCTGTCCTTGTGCGAGTGATAAGGAGATTCAATAATATCATTAGAATAATGGAGGTTAAAATTATTAGTAGCTGGATGAAGGAGATTTGAGCATTTAGTATTCGTAAGTTATTATGGACTACATATTTTTGAGGTAATATATTAGAAAAGAAATGGGCTAATGAAGAATTGATATTCTCTGATATTGTATGTGGGAACACTTTATCGCGCGCCCCTTGTGTCAACATAACATAGTTTTGTAAAAATATAGATACTCCTAATGCTGTGATTAATAATGATAAGCGTGGCGCCTTACGCAAGGGCTGATAACCTATCTTTTCTATTGTGAACCCATAGCAGGCAGTGAAAAACATAGCAAATATAAACATAGTAGGCAAAAGAATAGAAACTGACAAATTACTGCCAACAGAGGCGATAAAGATTATCCCAAAATATGCTCCTATCATATAGATTTCACCGTGGGCAAAATTTATTATCTGCAATATCCCATAAACCATTGTATAGCCAAGGGCAATCAAAGCATATACTCCACCTACCGTAAGACCATTTAGAATTTGTTGAAGTAGCATATTGAAAGATTATAGTAATAAAATTTAATAGGAAGTCAAGCACAAATTCACATCCTCTCATAAAAACTTGCAAGAATAGATATAAGGACATAAATTTTAGCTCAAAAAATTAAAAATACTTGACAAGCGGAGCAGAGAATGATAAAAAATATTCACTATGATTGCGGGAATTAATTTATTGGATATAGCAAAGATTAGTCCTGTATTTGATATTTTAATCTTATGTTCTGTGATGGCGTTAGCCGCTATGTTGCAGAGATTTTTGGTGTATAAGAATCAGCATTTAGATGTTGGGCCATTTATGGAAAAAATAAGAGCATTAATGGGTAAAGGGCAATATAGCGAAGCAGTAGAAATATGTAGCGAGACAAATAGACCTCTATCTAATATGATTAAAGCAGGACTTGAAAACATAGAACTGGGGCGTAAAAATGTAAGCGACCTTATGGAGGCACAAAAACTATCAGTGAGAGAAGAATTAGAAAGATATTTGCCTATATTAGGGACATTAGGTAATTCGGCGCCTTTTATTGGGCTATTGGGTACAGTTATAGGAATAATTAGAGCATTTAAGTTATTGGAAGCGGCTGAGTCAATGGGACCGACTGCGATTATGATAGGTATTGCCGAAGCATTAGTTACAACGGCTATGGGGTTAATAGTTGCGGTACCGTGTGTGATACTATTCAATTGGTTTATGGAAAGGGTAA
>JACQXS010000016.1 GCA_016208615.1 Candidatus Stahliibacteriota bacterium
ACATCTCCATACAGTATGCCAACATAATCTTCGTTTAGTTTATCCTCATCAAGCGGAGTATAACTTTTACTTTGTGGCATAAATGCCCAATCCCCCACTGGGAAGTGCTGAATTATTCCTACCCTGTAGCGTAGAATCAAGCTGGCATCATACGATTGAATAGTTCCATTCCCACTCACATCTCCAGCTATTACTTGGTACTCATTCAACGAGTCTAAACC
Organism: Candidatus Stahliibacteriota bacterium; assembly: GCA_016208615.1. Classification (GTDB taxonomy): domain Bacteria; phylum Hydrothermota; class UBA3073; order JACQXS01; family JACQXS01; genus JACQXS01. The sequence goes on from JACQXS010000016.1 coordinate 222, forward strand.
TACGCTTTTTCTCAATACCTTAACTGCATCAAAAGAAGTTACCGCAGGATTAAATCCAGCATCTTCCTTTACAGGAGTAACTTGATAGTTTCCTGCTAATAAATAATCAAATATGTATTTACCACTTATATCAGTCAGCTTTTCCATAGTTGCATCTCCTGTCAAGCCCATCCTTACATCAGCTATATTTAAACTATTTGAATAGTATGTAACTTTACCCCCTACTTGACAAATTTGTCCTACTCGTAGTCTTCCATCCGAGGGGTTTGCTATGGGGTTTCCTGTATTAAATTTGGCACTTACAAAATGTAGAGAACAACTACCGGTAGCTACCGGTAAGATATAAAATTTTAACCCCAAAAATATACCCGCAGAATCTGTCAATGTATCTGAGCCGGCGGCTGCAATTTTCACTTCCCCTGGAATAGTATTATTAACTACAACAACCCAGCTTGCCGGTATTATTTCTCCCTTACTTACTTCAAGTAAATTAGCAAAACTGCTATCATATTCTATTTCAAGTTCAGCTGCCATTATCCCCATATTTTTTGCTTCATCTATTTTTACTGGAATTATTACTGTATCACCGGGACTTACTATAGTATCAGGCAAATTAATTACCACCCCTACAAATTCTTTAATTCCAAACATACCATCACTAATATCCCGCACATTTGTTTCAACTGTACTTGTTATACGAACCTTACAACTATCAGATGTAGGTCCAACTGCTGTCCAGTTTTCACTCCCATCATTAGGAGTACTATTAAATAATGCGACCCAATTCCACCCATTATCTCTTGATAGTTCTACTTTTACACTACTTATCTTGCCCGTTGAACTCCATTCAATATTGTAGTTCCTATCAATACACCATTGCTCCCCTCCATTAGGCTTATTTACAGTAATTGTTCTAATTGGAGTAATAATAAACTCACCATTACTAATATCACTTGTACTGGAATTAACATCAGTGACTTTTATTAAGCAGTGTTCGGCTTCCGGTCCTATAACTGGCCAAACATATTCTCCATCACTTGGTGTACTATTTACTATTTCATCCCAATTTGTTCCTCCATTTCTTGAGACCCCTATTTTTACGCTCTCCACTTTCATAGATTGCCACCTTATAGTATCATTTGTCCCAATGAACCACTCTTCACCCCCATTAGGAGATACTACTGTAATTTCTGGCTCTAATCCTACTGTTGCATAACCCTCGTAAGGAATAAAGTTATGCGTAGTAACAGTTACCCATAGTGTTTCGGGTTGGGACGGAGAAATTGGCAATGTTATCTCTCCCGAAGCATTAGTATATCCACGCGTGTACACATCATTTGCCATTAAACAAACTCTTGCATCAGGTATAGGCAACCCTGCCCCATCTTTAACTTTAACTAAAAAGTTTTGTGTCCCAATTTCTACTGCGTTTAGATAGGTAACAGTAAGTAATGCTGGTGCATTAGTCCACATAGGCATTTCCGGGTCTCCTAATGCTATATGACAGTACATAGAATACTTACACTCACTGCTTTGCTGTGCTCTTGGTACTTTCGCATTATGTGCCATACCTTCTGTTTTGGCAAAATTATACACATTATGCAAGCATAGCTGACGATAAAACTCTACATCATATCCTTCAGCTTTATCCTCCTGATAGGCATATCCACCTAACCCAGATCTTATATTTCCTATAATTCCTGCTGTCCCGCCATTTGGGTTATTCTGCATATGCTCGGTATAACAATCCGTAGTATCATCAATTCTGGCAATATTACAGGAGATAGCATTAAAAATAAAAAGGTTAGGGAAATTGGTCATCGCATCTGCATCAGCAATTTGGTGCATTTCATGAATACTACTATGTCCCCAGCCTTCAGGTCCTCCGTGTGCAGATACATGGCAAAAATAAATCCCTGATTGCAGAGCCGATTGTACCTCTGGCCGTGTCAGAGTTTGTACCCAATTGTACCTAATACTATCTTTCCACGACGGTGTAGGAGTAACTTTGGCAATAGTATCCGCAGAATACCCATAATATGCAAAGTCATACAATTCAATTGAAGGATAATATATTAGACTCTGATTGTATCCAAAACTGGGATTCTTTTCATATATTAGTGTCTTTTTCACAAAAGTTGAGCACTCCTGTGCATTATTAATAGATGCCCTGCTTACCCATACATCTTCATAATCTGGCTGTGGCCGCCCGCCAGTTGGGTCGGTATCTGCATAATAATGGTCACTTGGGAAATTAGCAGTGTATCCATTGTCTAATTCTTTCATTGGTACAACATTTACATCACCACATAGAACAACCCATGTAGCTCCCCATGTAGTTTCGGCATCGGCTATAAAGTTTTTTATCTTTGCCTGATTATCTGAGCCACTATAATTGGAGTAGATAAACCCTGTATTCACAATCTTAGATGGCACTCCCTTTTTTTGCTTCCATAGTCGTAAGGGGTCAAGAATTACCGAATCTGACGAATTCCCAACTACCATCACATATTCCCAATTTTCAGCAGGAAGTGCAATTGAACCACCAAGTGGTTTAATAGGAGGCATCCACATATCCACATCTTCTGGATTTATAACAAGTGATTTTATGTCCTGGGCAAAAAGTTTAGCTTTCCTTTCAGGCATACGCTTTATTTTTAGTATATCAAGCTCATAATAGACCTTAACCCTGATGCTACTATAAAAAACAACCTTTTTTGCAGCCGGGATATATTGAATAGGATGAATAACTAACCCGGCAAGTCTATATCCACTCATAGTACCTGTAGCAGAGTATTCTATTATTTTTTGTGGATAAGCTTCTTTGTTTGAATATATTTTTAGGTTTGGCTGAACAAAATCAGGCACTTTACCGGATGAAATTTCTATTGCCGGTTGTACAGGAAAAATATTATATGTTCCGGGAAGTTCTTCTATCTCGGACGATATTATTTCCGCATTAGTAACTGTTGCACCCGGTGGAACTATCAAACTTATACCCGCACAAGGTAACATTGGGGCACCTATCTCATCAGTATATCCATAATTGCCGAGTGTAATCACATCATAGCCCTTACATTTACTAAACCTAACTTCACCTATTGAAAACATAATCTCTTTTTCTATCACCTCACCCAAAATAAAAGATGGTAGAAGAACTATCATACATATATATTTATACATAATATCTCCCTTTATGCAAACTTATACTCCTACCTTCTAATAGGGGGCCAGCATTCCGACCCCCTATTAGTTTTCCATTCCTGTCCATCCGCCACACGCGGATTAGATGAGAATTTAAGTTCTCTCATATTACCATTTCTCCTTAAAGAACTACAAACTTACCCTTCCCGGTAGAGATAGTATTTTCAATCCTATAGAAGTATATACCTGCCTTCAATCCACTTACTTTAACTTCTTTTATCCCCGGATTAGAGGTTATAGTTCTAACTATTCTACCTGTGCAATCGTATATGGTGATAGTTGATTTACCTTCAGCATTACCCATCTTAAACATCACGCTTCCCATAGATGGAGTTGGGAATACAGATGGTTTAATAATCCTATTTGCTTTACCTTCCTCCACCTCTACGCACGGTTCGTACCATTTCGTAGGTATCCCATTTACTATTGCCCATATCCTATACCAGCCTTCTGCATGATCTGGTAGCAGAATATTTGTCTGTCCTGCATCCCAGTCATTTGATAGTGGCATATACATAAATTCCCCTCCACCATTACTTTGCCAGTTTCCACCCCCAATGCGGCGTAAAGTCATAATCGGATGGTCTGACGACGCTATATGGCAATGATTCCCACCATCAGCTTCTGAATATTCACGGAAAAGCGTCCCTTCCACATGCATCATTGTAGATATAGGGGTTATGGATTTGAAGTTAGTTATCGTAGATTGCCATGTAGGCATATACCCAAGCCCTGGCTCCCATCTTTCAATAGAGTTAATCGCTCCGCTACTACTTTCGCCCCCGAAGATAAGGACCCATGGTCTAAGACCTGGCACAATTACAGAACTATGATAAGCTCTGCCAACATTGAGTTGATTAGCCGATTTCCACTGATGCAGACCTGTCAAAGTATCTATCTCTGCTGCTGGGTCCCATATTTCAGAGTACACGGCGTAACTTCCAGTATAGCCTCCTAATACTAAAACCAGTCCCGAATAAGTGAGTATAGTATTATGACCATAGCGTGCTCCTTTTAAACTTCCCTCCGGTCCCCAATTCCCAGTCGCAGGGTCGTATATTTCGCAACTTCCTAATATTACTCCACCTGCTCCCTTTCCTCCAATTACAAACACTCTTCCACACGCTAACAATGTAGCCGTATGCAAAGACCTGGCAGTGCTTAAACTATTTACAGGTGTCCAGTTCCCGGTGCCCGGGTCCCATATTTCACAAGAACTAATCGCACCGCTTGAATTTTCACCCCCTATAGCGAGCACCTTCCCGTTAAAAAGTAGTACCGCCGAATGAAATGCTCTTGCAGTAGCCATAGGACCGGTATTGGTCCAAGTATTAGATGTTGGGCTATATATTTCGCAGGTATTCGTATAAGCTACATCTGATGGCTGACCCCCTGTCACTAATACCCGACCATCTTTTAATAGAGTTGCCGAGTGGTTGAACCGAGCTACACTCATTTCGCCAAGAGTAAAATTCCAAGTCTCCGGTATAACATCATAAAGTTCGCAAGATTTAATGGCTACTCCCGCTGAATTCTTACCCCCCGCAGCAAGTACTAAATGAGATGGCGAAGCCAAAAGGATTGCCGTATGTTTAGTGCGTCCCACGCTGAGTGGCCCTGTAATCATTATTTCATCTAAGTCATAATTATAAAGCTCACAATCTTTAATAGGACCCACCGAATTTTCACCACCTACTATAAGCACAGTAGTACTACAAATACTGCTGTGGATTATGGGTAGCGGAGTTGTTGTATGGTATTTGCGGTTGACTATAAGGCTTGTCCTATTAATAGAGTATGGCTCTGAGGGGTCATAAATTTCACAAGCCGTAGTCTCATGATAAGCCATAGTAAATCCTGCCGCCGCTAACACTTTACCTGTATGTAAGATAGTGGAAATGTAATGTCCCCGTGTGTACTGAAGCATAGTATCTGTGGGACTCCAAGTTTTTGTATTCGGGTCGTAAATAACACAGGTGCTACAATAAGGAAAACCAGTTCCTGACATTTGTGACCCCCCGATTAGAATTGGCTTACCATTTGGGAGCAATATCATAGAAGAAGTCTCCCTTAATGTATCCATACCTATTAATGTCCCATTGCTGTTATTCCATACGCCACTCCCGGGGTCATATTCTTCGGTTACACCGGTATATTCAAGATTACCTCCGGCAACAAGCACCCTTTGCCATGGTGGCCGCAGCAGAACGCCCGAAAATCTGCCACGCCTCAAAGACATACTATCTGTAAAGCTCCACTTATTCGTTACAGGGTTATAAATTTCACAAGCTTTTATGCCTCGGTCAGTATCATACCGCGCACCCCCTCCTGCTAAAAGAACCTTTCCATCCGGAAGCAACACTTCTACTGCTCCATCAATATGGTACTGAGACTCAAGACTATCTGTTTCTGTTACTATATCTGATGTGTAGTCGTATATAAAACACCTTTTCCCATAAGAAAAACTACTAAAAGCAACTGCTATTAGCACTCTACGGTCTTTAAGTAGAGTTGCGCACGGCCGATCACTCCACCATACCCCACTAATAGGAAAAGTGAGTGCTGATATGGCCCAGGTATTGGTAAAAGCATCGTAGAGTAATCCTTTTACATTGTCATTGTAATCACCAACTGCAAGTACCTTCCCATTAGGCAAAAGAATAGCCATATCATGCAGCAATTCCCTATTCTGAGGCAAAGTATCTACGCTCCATTTTCCTGTAAATGGGTCAAAAATTTCATATCTCTTTTCTGCACCCAGTTCAAAACCCCCCATTATCATTACCTTTCCATTCGTGAGAACTGCTGAACTTGTCCCGCTCCTCCCATAATTTACAGGACCTGTCCTGCTCCACCTTGACCCATCTGCAATCCCCGCAAACAAAATCAGGATTGCACCCATTACAAAGGAACTCTTATATCTACTCATTTCACCCTCCTTTTCTCCAAATATATTAGTTTATTCACTAAAACTTTATCCCCTACTTTTAGCTTACAAAAATATATCCCCGCACCTGTTCTTCTATCTAAATTGTCTATCCCGCCCCAGATAACTTCATAATAACCTCCTTTCTTATTACCTTCAACTAATACTTTTACTAACTTACCCGCTGTATCATATATTTTTAATTGCACCTCGCTTTCAATTGGCAATCCATACCTAATTACTACTTCTTTGCAAGATGGGTTAGGTCGTCCTTGCCCTAAATATAATTCCTTGGGCATAATATTGGTCATTGCGTCTTCAAAAGAAGCGATTTCAATCACTCCATCTCTTGTAGTTGTTATTGTTCCACCATTAAGTACAGCCTTAGTGATATGAATTATAGTTTTAGTCTCTATGGGTAACCCATCTGCTAACTTAAAATGTAATTTTATTATTTTGTCTGGCATTGAATGTATTCCTGCTACCGCTAATCGTAATATCCCATTTTCTGCCTTATACGAGGATAGCCACCCATCTTTTATTTCTACCTTTGTTAATTTCACTTGTTCTGTATTATATTCCATATCCAAATCTATGGCACTTAGCTCTTCTATGGGAGATATATTGACTGTAAGCAAACACTCATTTCCTGGCTGACATCTAATCTCCGGTAGACTTACACTAACATTATTATTGGCAACTGTTTTTACATCCCACGACCCATCTACATCCCCATACAGTATGCCAACATAATCTTCGCTTAATTTATCCTCATCAAGCGGAGTATAACTTTTACTTTGTGGCATAAATGCCCAATCTCCTACTGGGAAATGCTGAATCATTCCTACCCTGTAGCGTAAAACTAATGCGGCATCGTATGCTTCAATTTGAGTATTCCCACTCACATCAGCTGCCTTCCTTTGCATACTATCTAATGTTATTAACCCTACATTATACCGTAATATCTGTACCGCATCAAACGAACTAATTGCCCCTTCTTGTGCCACATTTACTTTGCCCGGAGTAATTGTATAATTACCCGGTGGTAACCTTAAACTATATTCGCCACTTGCTCTTGTGGTATCATTTCCTCCAGTATAGCTTATTGTTGCACCACCTATACCCGCTGAATTCTTAAAATATGCTACTTTTCCAGAAATTCCATAACTTGCATAAACCCGTAGCCAGCCACAATGAGTTATCACTGGAATAATACTATCATTGAACCCTAATTCTATAAATTCAAAAGTAGTGCTATCAGTAGTCATAGCTACTACATCAAACTTTATCTTAACTAAACTGCCCTCGCCTACTAACTTGTTTGTGCCAGTCGCTCCACTTATATTTATAAGTCCATTCTGAATATTGGATGAAACTATCCACCCCGTAGGAATTACAGCCCCATTAATTACTTCTACCCCCTTAATAACATTGCTATCAAACCCTACACTAATATCAAAAGCCATTATGTTAAAGATATCCACATTACTAACTAATATAGGTATAGTTATTTGTCCACCCGTTCCCGCTGTCGTATCCCTAATAGTTACGGTCACAGCCGCCGGCTGCTTAATCTCAAAACTACTATTACTTACATCAGAAATAGTAGTATCATTTATGCTTAATACTTTAATCAAACAATTACTTGAAACAGGTCCCGTCACTTGCCATGGCTCACTTCCATCATTTGGAGTATCAGCAAATATTACTTCCCAACTGCTACCACCATTCCTTGAAATCCTTATCTTAACATTGCTGCTCACATTTTCAGATGTCCAAGTTATAGATTTTGATTGCCCTACTTCCCACACCTCGCTCCCATTAGGTAAAGTAACCGTTATTTGTGAAGGTGGAGTTGTTGACTTTCGCAATAACACAGGGACTTTAAACTCTTTATATGAACTTATCAATAGTGTATCGCTATATGTAATATCCTGTGCCAATCCTGTTGAATCAACACTTACCAGCATACTGACCGAATCGCCTACCCCTATATTACTAAAAAATGTAGGAGCTATATCTTTTATCCACGGTTGATTTAGTTTTAAGCCAATATTACTCACACTTATAGCTTTACTGCCCGTATTCTTCATCCACACTCTACCAGAATCAGTTGCCTCTGGTGGATAAGCAACTACTGCCCTAATCATCATATCATAACTTGTTATTTGTGTCCAGCCACTGCTATAATAATAGGTCCGTCCACACCCACTTGCATCTCTACCTAAATAACTACTACCCGATGTTGTCTGTTTAAAGCCAATCCAAAAATTACCATTGACTATAAATCGCTTACTCATTGGTACATTAACCCATTGCCAACTACTTGTAACAGAAAAATTTACCGAATCTACCTTTTGACCAGGTACTCCGCCATTATCTTGATACACATACATTGTGTTATTAGGGGAGGTAGAGGATCGCATATAAAATAATCCACTAACTACACTACATTGCTCACTGACACTAAATTTTACTGCCCCATTCCACCAAGAAGTTTGAACCTCACTATTCCGGTTACCATCATCATAAATAATCGTATCTATTAGAGCACCGCTCTTGCCTTTCAACTGGTAATAAAACTTTAATGGGTCAGGCGAAATGACTAAATTCCTTACCCCGACTATAGTTAAACTAAATGTACTCACCCAACTCGTATCTTTACCTGCTAAATTACCTTGCACAACTAAACTACACGCAACTACTTGACCATCCGGAGCATTTGATGCCACTGCTATTTGATACGGAGAAGCACTCTTTTCTTCATTTGGACTAAAATTCCCATAACTC
>JACQXS010000121.1 GCA_016208615.1 Candidatus Stahliibacteriota bacterium
TTACCATAATCCCGTACTCCGGCTACTACTCCCTTCATTACCCTAAGCGGATGCAAAGTGCCTTTGGGAAGTTTATTGTGAGGATAATCAGGTGGCCCAAAGCAAAACACATCGGTTGACAAAATTGGCTTTGCACCCAGTCCAGTATCCAGCGTATCTCTTATAACGCCACCGATTCCAGTTTCCGCCCCACCATACGGTTCTATCGATGATGGATGATTTTGTGCCTCCACCTTAAAACATATATTTTATTTATCGTTAAACTTCACAATCCCCGCATTATCTTTAAATACAGAGACCGGAAAATCGCTCTTAATCTTATTCGTAGTTTGCATTAGCAGTGTTAGTAATGGCGGTATAATCTTACCATTGAATTCAATTTCTGACCTAAATGTCTTATGCCCACAATGTTCAGACCAAGTCTGAGCTATTGTTTCAAGCTCTATATCTGTGGGCTCGCGGTTTAGATTTTTATAATATTCTTGTATCTTTTTGAGTTCATTTCCGTTTAGTGCTAATCCGTGTTCTTTGGAGAGCAAAAGCAATTTATCTATATTAGCAGATAAAATATTGATATGAATTGGCTCAATTGACTTCTGACTTCTAACTTCTGACTTCTGGCTTCTGACTTCTGACTTCTGAACAATATGCTGAATAGTAGAATTAACTAATAGCTTATTGCAGATAAAGTCTATTTCTTGATTAGTCAGGTTGCCCTGTATAAAGTATTTTTTAGCCGTCCTAACCTCTGAGACTCCATCAATCCCGAGGTCCAAAATCCCTTTCAATGCAGAGGCACTAACAGGGTCCATAACACCGGGATTATAGGCAACTTCCACGATATGACATTCTTTTTCTTTCTGTTTTCTGTCCTCTGTCCTCTGTCTTCTGACAATTTTATATGTTTCACACACTTTATCAGTAAGCAACTCTTCAGCAATTATGCTAATATCTTGTTCTCTTATTTCTCCAAATAGATAATAAACCTGAATTACTTCACATCTTTCAATTTTAATCCCTATATCCAGTATTGCTTTTTTAATATTCTCGCCTTCCATGTTATCTTTTTTACTAATTTCGCATTTCCACATTTTAGCTTATTAGGAATTAGCTTTTTGGTGTAATATGATTTTACCTTTTGGGCTATCTATAACCTCACCTATTATAGTTGCATACTCTATACCCGAGGTGGTCATTTTTTTAAGCATTTGCTCGGCTTTCTCTTTTGCTACACATATAAGCAATCCGCCTGATGTTTGTGGGTCAAATAAAATGTCTATCAAAAAGTCAGGTGTCTCTCTTTTGTTTTCAATAAAAGGGACTCTAAACTCTTTATTCCGATATGTCCCACCCGGTATCATACCCATCTTTGCCAACTTTTCAACCTCCGGGAATATGGGTACTTTATCACAATATATTTTCATTCCAACTTTTGATGAGTACATCACTCCGTTTGTTTCTCCTGCCATCATTTCAGCCAAATGTCCCAATAGTCCAAAGCCCGTTATATCAGTACAAGCAGATACGCCTACTTGTTGCATAATCTCGGATGGGATACGATTCAAGGTAATCATAGACTTTATGACTATATTTAGCACCTCTTGACTCACTATACCTGCTTTTAATGCTGTATTAATAATTCCCGTGCCAATAGGTTTGGTAAGTATTATCTTATCTCCCACCCTTGCTACTTGATTGAAAATTACCTTATCCGGATGCACTATCCCTGTAACGGCGAGTCCATATTTTAGCTCTTCGTCTTCTACGCTATGCCCACCAACTAATGTTACCTCTGCTTCTGTTAGCTTATCTATTCCTCCTTTTAGTATAGTTTGTAGGACTGATGTATCTAACTTTTTAATTGGGAAGCAAACAATATTCATAGCACAAATTGGCTTGCCGCCCATAGCATATACATCAGATAAAGCATTAGCGGCTGCTATTTGACCAAATATATAGGGGTCATCAACAATAGGGGTAAAAAAATCTACCGTCAAAACCAGAGCTAAATCGTCTCTTATTTTATACACTCCCGCATCCTCTGCCTTTTGGAAGCCCGCAATGAGATTAGGGTCTTTGCGTGTAATCAAGCCACACAAAGCTTTGTCCAGGACACCCGGTCCCAACTTTGAGGCTCAACCAGCTGCTTTTGTAAATTGCGTAAGATTTATATTATGTTGCATAACTTTTTAATTTTAATCCAATAAATTAAGGCTGTCAAATTAAAAATTCTTGACAATTAGTCTCTTGCTCATAAATTTCTATAAATATGTGTTAAAATGAAAGAAAAGATTGGAAATTTTGAATTGAATAATATTTATTGTGGTGATTGTGTAAAACAAATGAAATTAATTCCCGACAATTCTATAGACTTAGTAGTTACTTCTCCACCTTATGACCAGATTAGAGATTATAAGGGAAATTTATCTTTTGATTTGCATATGACAGGAAAAGAAAGTTATAGAATACTCAAAAATGGAGGGATAGCAGTTATGGTGATTCAAGACCAAACCAAAGATTTTGGAAAGACTTTGACATCTTTTAAGACTATTATAGATTGGTGTGATAATATTGGTTTTAAATTATTTGAATGTGTCATTTATAGAAAAAATGGTTCTGAGGGTGCGTGGTGGACAAAAAGATTTAGGGTAGACCATGAATATATGCCTATCTTTCTAAAAGGAGAGAAACCCCAATATTTCAACAAAGAACTATTAAAAATTCCTTCTAAACACGGCGGCAAAGTAATGACAGGAAGTGGAGCAAGAAAAACAAATGGAGAAACACAACCAAGGGTAACAAGACCAATAAATTTGACAAAATGTAGGGGAACAATTTGGGATTATTTAATGGCAGGAGATAAAAACCCATTAAAAAGAAAACATCCTGCTGTTTTTCCTGATAAAATTCCATATGATTTTATTCAGTGTTTTTGTCCTAAGGATGGAATTGTTTTAGACCCTTTTGCTGGCAGTGGCTCAACTTTAATTATGGCTAAAAAATTAAACAGAAAGTTTATTGGTTTTGATATTATCCAAGAATATTGCGAATTGGCTAAAAAACGATTAAAGACAGAATTTAATGATGGACAAAAGAAACTGCCTTATTAAAATAGTCTATCCGGTTCTTCTAAAGTATATTCTATATTAGTTGTGCTCGTCATAGCCCAAGATAATGGATTTCTATCTATAAATTCTTTAAATGTTTGAATTGTAATCGTTTTTTTATCTCCATTAAAATCACCTTTCTTAAACTGATAAAATTTCATATTTTCCCAACAAATCCAATTATTATCTTTAAACTCCCAAGTTATAAAATTAGAAAGAATATTAATAAAGGCAATTACTCTTTCTTTTGCCTCTGAATTAAGATAGCAATATCCTTTACCAATATTCTCAATGTTCGCAGGAGTCCCATCTTTATTTGAAATCCTCAACCTATCCCCTCTTTCTCGACTAATACTTATTGCGTCTCTTTTTTTAAAGAACCTTTCCATTTCTTTCATTAGAGTAAAAACACTATACTTTTCATTTTCAAATATCGGCTTTAGGGGGTGCCATTCTTCATTTATTTTTAAATAGTTTAGCCAATTCAGTACATTTTCAGGATAACTAAAAAGAACATTAAATACTCCATCTGTGAAAAACAGAGGTGGAATTGCGGATTCTGGGATTTTTATATTCTTCATTCTGTGAGAAACAATCCCAATCAAAAGATGAATTGTGGCAAGAGGATATTTTAATCTAAAATTATTTTTCCCATCATATTTTCTAATATTGTTTGGTTGAATACAGTTATCAAAATTACCCCACTGTTCCGGAATATGTCTTTTATTAACAAGAAGCATATGGTGTCCCATACTTCTTATTTCTTTTCTAAATATCTCTATATCTAAAAATATAGGACTTTTGTTAACATAATCTTTATTAATAACACTCACTTTGCCATCATAGAAACCTACAATTTTCCAATCAAGATATTTAGACATAAACAAACCGCAAAGAAGACCATCACTATCAGGACTTAATACACAACAATATCCTTTTGCCACAATCCAAGGATGCCTTTTTATAAGTTTATCATAATCTATCTTTTCATTATATTGACCTTCTAAAAGTTCTTGAATTCGTGATGACATAAAAACCTCCTGTAATAGTTTAGTTTTTCTGAAAAAACATCAAAAAATATGTATAGTTTATAAACTCTATTGTATGGAAATAGTATCTATGTATATCTTTGTCAAGAAAAAATGGTTTGCATTTTTTAAATTCTAATCCAACAAATTAAGGCTGTCAAATTAAAAATTCTTGACAATTAGTCTCTTGCTCATAAACTTATACAAATATGAGAATTGGAATGATGACCCCTTGGTCACGGTTTTGCGGTGCCTCTATGCACGCAGAATTTATAGGTAAAGAGTGGATAAAACAGGGAAATGAACTTACAGTTTTTGCCCCATATGGTGGACCAATACTTCAAAAGAAAGACGAACCATGGGTTATAAGACACTATGGGTTAGGGAGTGCGGCTGATTTTGACAAATCTCCTATTTTAGATACTGACTACGAAGTGTTTGTTTTTCAACAGGTGCCCGAAATGCCATCTAAAAAACTTCTGCGTCTGGCAAATAAAATAAGTCAAAAATCAAAACTGGTGACTATAATTCATGAAGGTAAGGTGCCGGGTAAGGCAGTGTGCAATATACCCTGGGATGCTGTAATATGTTTTGATAAAAGGTATAAGAGATTTTTAAGCACAGCGTTTCCTGAGGATAAAATACATATTATTCCATATCCTTGTCATCCTGTAAAGCGAGGTGATAAACATAAAGCAAGAGAGAAATTTGGCTTACCATTAGATAGGATGATAATAATGATTTATGGAGTAGCAATACATCAATATTTTCACTTATTGCCAATGATGAATAGGATAAATAAAGAAAAGCCAATACTATTTATGATATTCACGCCAGTTAAGGATTGGGCAGAACTATATGAAGCAGTAGGGACAAAATATAAGTTTATAGAGCTGAAAATAGAAAGTCTATCTCTTGATAAACTTTACGAGTATCTACATTGCAGTGATGCTCTTATTTATCATAGGGATTCATCGGTAGATGTAGTCGTGCCTTCTACTATCTATTCTTGTCTGGGAGCAGGGTGCCCTATCTTTGCATTAGGGTCTAATTTTGTGGAAACATTGGATATGGAAGTGATAAAATATGGCGGTCTGAATGAGTTAGAGAAACTACTACTTGGGGATAAGAAGCGATGGGAAATGGCAATTGAAGTATCAGCTAATTATGTAACTCGCAATTCAGCAGAAAAGGTAGCCAAAAAGTTTATTAAATTATTCAAAAGTTTATAAAAATGACCAATCGTGGTATAGAATTACATTACAAAATTAAGGAAGATTTAAAAAGAAGATTTAATCCTTTACCCAATGCTACCCTTATGGGAATCAAAAACTATGGTCAGAGTAGGCTTGATGGTTGGAATAATATGCTTATTTTGGGAGATAATCTGATAGTCCTAAAGACTTTATTGGAAGATTCTGAAATAGCGAGACAGGTAAAACTGGTGTATATTGACCCACCCTTTGCTACAAATCAAGATTTCAGGTGCGGTGACTCAAGAACAATAAGTCGCAGCAGACAAGACAAAATTGCGTATCAAGACAGGATAGTTGGAATAGAGTATCTTGAGTTTTTAAGACAAAGATTATATCTCTTAAGAGATATATTAGCAGATGATGGCTCAATATATGTTCATATTGATTGGAAAGTAGGACATTATGTTAAAGTTTTGATGGATGAAATCTTCGGTGCAAAAAGGTTCATTAATAATATTACAAGGGTTAAGTGCAATCCCAAAAGTTTCAAAAGGAAAGCTTACGGAAATATGACAGACCCTTTTTATCCCTCTTATCCGACTGGAGGTTAAAGAATGAAGTGCAGATATTGTGGGAAAAAAGCGAAGATAAATGTTCAGAAAGTGTGGATAAAATGGGATTATGATCCGAAGACAGATAGTTATTCAGATAATCATGAGTTATTGTTAGATGCAGAAGAGCCTGTAGGTGATGAAAATTTGCATCTCTGTGAATATTGTTTTAATAAATGGAAAGAGGGGGAGATTAAATGAAAGAGGAAAAAATAGAGATAATAAAAGATGCGTACAGTAAACCTCATTGGATAATATCAGGAAATGAAGAAAATTTTGAATATGCTATTAAATGCAAACAAACTTGGGGCGTACAAGATAAATGGTTTCCTCAGTGGAAATCTTTAGAAAAAGGAAATATTCTGTTTTTCTATCTGTCCGGTAAAATAAAAAGAATAATAGGAGTTGGAAAAGCAGAAAATAAATTTATCCAAAGAGAACCTTTGTGGCCTGATGAGATAGAAGAAGGGGGAGTAAAGTATCCGTTAAGATTTGAGTTTACACTTGACTATTTGTTAGATAAAAAGGAATGGAAAGCAAAAGGGATAGGAATTAGTAATTTCATAAGTGAAAAGTTTGGGAAAGGAGCTTTTGCGGAATTGCTTAGAGGAGGCATATGTTTCATTCGCTATAAAGAACTTATAGAATTCTTATACGAAAGATTTGAAAGTTCTTTTAATTACAAATTTCAAACTCAAGAAATCTTCATTCCAGAAACAAAAGTAGAGATAGAAGTAGATAAAACAGGTATACATAAACACTTGCAAGATTTAATATTGCAAATTGGTAGTATGAATAAACTTTTAAGTGAAAAGGAGTATAGCGTAGATAATATCAGATTAGATGCTATTTGGAGAAGGATAGAAAAAGGTTCTCCAACATATGTATTTGAGGTCCAAGTTGGTGGTGATATTTATCATGCACTAAGCAAATTAAAACATGCCTATGACTTATGGAATAGCAATATTTTTCTTGTTGTCAATGACAAGAAAGAGATTTATGATGCTCATAATTTGTTAAATGGAACTTTCCATGAAATAAAAGATAAAATTAAGATTATCTTCTCAAAAGATATGGAAGAACTTTTTAGACGAAAACAATCTTGGTGGAACTATGAAAAGGAATTGGGAATTTTATAACTTATATGAATCAAATAGAAAACTGGGCTGTGAATTGGATAAAGGGTTGGATTTTGTTGCAAAAGTGAAAAATAATTATATAATTGGGGAGGCAAAATTTCTTACTGACTATGGTGGGTCCCAGAATGCAAATTTTGAGGATGCATTAAGATTGTTGAGAGGTAAAAAAGGAAGGGCTATAAGGATAGCTGTTCTTGATGGTGTAGTATGGATTAAAGGTTCAGCAAAAATGCATAAGACTGTTTGTGGGTTAAAAGAAATAGCTTTAAGTGCTCTTTTGTTAAATGAATTTTTTGGGTCTTTATAGAGGAGGGAATAAAAATGAAAATAGGGATGATGGGAGGATGGAATACAGATTCAGGTGCCAGTTTTCATACCGAATTAGTTGGCAGGGCGTGGGTAGAGCAGGGCCATAACCTAAAAGTATTTTCCTTTTTTGATTATGCATTTCACGGCACACAAATAACAGGCAGAGATGAAAATTATGTCTCTCGTTGCTTCACAGTAGATGGGTTTCAGCCGGCAAATTTTGACCCTATTCCCTTTTTAACCACAGATTATGAAGTCTTTGTGGCACAGGATTTGGGTATGCTTCCAAAGGACTCGCTGGGCAAAATTTTTCATAGAATAAAGAATAAGGCAATTACCATAAATGTAATTCACGATGGTAAGCTTTCCCAAAATCCCTCCTTTTATCAATTTGACTGGGATGTTATTGTTTGTTTTGATAATAGGTATAGGGACTTTTTAATCAAAGCATACGAGCCAAGTAGAGTGCATATTATTCCTTATCCTTGCTGTCCTTGGCAACCCGGTAATAAACAGGCGGCACGAAGCAAATTAGGGCTACCACAGGATAAGAAAATAATATATGGATTTGGGCCTGCATCCGAGTATATTGCTGAACTGATAGACCCGATTATAGAGCTATCAAAGGAGTATCCCATTATGCTTTTAATAACTGCCAAAAAGGATAATGTAGTAGAGAAATTTAAAGCCCTGCAGTCCGAAGGTATAATAGATATTGAGTTACGCGAAGAATCGCTTCCTATATCTACTTTATATGATTATTTATATGCTGCGGATGTTTTAGTTTTCAATAAACCTGCTGCTGGGCATGTAGTAGTATCAAGTACGGCATTTCAATGTATGGGGTCAGGTTGTCCTATAGTAGCGAGATCTTCTGATTATGTTGAGTATTACCATAATGAATTGATAGGGTATTCTAATTTTGACGAATTTAAGTCAGCCCTGCGTTCCATTTTTAATGAAGATGCGGACTTTCAATCTACAATAAGAGCAGCAGAAGAATATGTGAATAAGAATTCAGCCCAAGAAATAGGTAAGAAGTTTATAAAGCTATTTGAAGCAATAACCGAACACCGATAACCGAATATATGAAGATAGCGATAATGACAGCGTGGAATACTGAGGATAGTTCTGCTCTTCATTCACAGGCATTAGTAGCTGAATGGATGAAATTAGGGCATAAAGTAACAGTATTTAGCTTTTTTCGTGAAGATTATAATAGCCATCAGTTCACAGGTACTGATGGTCGTGAAGTTGTAAGATGCTTTAGTCGGAATGGCTTTTTAGACCCCCGTCCTATACTAACCACAGATTTTGATATTTTTATAGTTGAGAATTTGCGTACGCTTCCAATGGAAGAGTTAGCTAAAATCTATTCTTTAATTAAAAGTCGGTCGCGAACTATTCATATTGTATATGAACACAAGCTACCCGAGAAAAACGAGTTCTATCAGTTCTTGTGGGATAAGGTAGTCTATTATGATAATCGGCAAGAGTTCTTAAAATCCGTATATCCGGATGCCCGATTTATACCATTTCCCAGTCAGAAGTCAGAAGAGTGTAAAAGTGAAGCAGAGCAAGTTTTTGCAACTATGAATTCAGCAGATAAGATAGCTCAACTATACATAGACTTATTTATTGAAGTATTAAGAAAATGAAATTACAAAGATACGAGAATAATCCAATCCTAACGCCTAATCCTCATAATCTATGGGAAGCAAGGTGTGTTTATAATCCTGCGGTTATTTATGATAATGGGCTATTTTATATGGTTTATCGTGGTATGGGAGTAGATAATATATCACGGCTCGGACTTGCAGTAAGTTTAGATGGGTTTGAGTTCTTTCGGTTTGATAAGCCGGTCTTTAGTCCTACGACTTTACTTGAAGCCCGTGGTTGTGAAGACCCTCGGATGGTAAAGTTTGGAGATAAGTATTATATGACTTATACTGCTTATTCAGATAAAGGCACAAGGATAGGGATAGCAACTACGACTAATTTTTTGAATTGGGAGAGATTAGAAGTGGATTGGGATGACGAGAATAATAAAGATGCAGTGCTATTTCCGGAGAAAATAAATGGTAAGTATGTACTTTTACATCGTCCAATGACAGAAAAGCGGATGGGAGTTTGGATTGCCTATTCAGACGATTTAATCCATTGGACAGGACATAAAGAAATAATGTCCCCTAATAATGATTGGGAGGGACAAAAATTAGGTGCTAATACTCCGCCTATCAAGACAGAAAAGGGATGGCTTCTAATTTATCACGGCACAGATGAACAGGGAGTATATAGATTAGGGGTAGCTTTTCTTGACCTACATAACCCATCCAAGTTAATCTATCAGCATCCATATCCAATACTTGAGCCAACAGAAGATTACGAATTACGGGGTGAAATACCGCGAGTTGTCTTTGCGGGCGGGATATGCGAGGTCCAAGATAAATACTATATCTATTATGGTGCTGCTGATAGAGTAATAGGTGTAGCTATTGCCGAAAAGGAGGAGATATTAAATCTTGTTAATTAATAATGGGAGGGCGAGATGAGTTATAAAGTAATTATAGAAGAGGAAAATGACGGAAGATATTCAGCTTCCTGCCCCGGGCTTCCAGGATGTTATTCATGGGGACATAGCAAAAAGGAAGCACTTGAAAATATCAAAGAAGCTATAGAAGGTTATTTAGAAGTAGCAGATGAGTTGATAAATGAGAAGCTCCGGAATAAGAAAGCAGTTTTAGAAGAAATTACAGTATAAGTATGGGCAAAATGATTCCTGTATCGGGGAACCGGATGGTCAAAGTCCTTCAAGAAGTGGGATTTGTCATAAAAAGACAGAAGGGGAGCCATATTATAATGAGCGACGGAAACAGAATAGTAGTAGTTCCTTGTCATGGGAATGAAACCTATCTTGCAAGAGCATATAGTTAAAGCTTGTAAAATCAAAAAGTGTAAGCGTTTTTTAGAAGAAGGAAAGAATTATACCAAACAATAATTAAAAATCTTTATGCTTATCCACTTAACTCCATTAAATTTATGCCTATTCCCGCTATTGGTGGGACTTTCCTGCCCTTATCAGTCATTTTCAGGGAGAGAAGCAAAACCATTGTATATCAGCCTATTCCAGAAGATTAGTGGAGCAAAGGAGATAAGCATTAAAATCTTTTAGTGAAAGAGGAGGAGAAAAATGGGGATTTTTGATTTTATATCAAAAAAGAGGAAAGAAAGTGATGAAAAGACGAAGGGAAAAGGCAAGAAAGTACATCACTTCTATCCAACATCTTCAACTACAACAAAGAAACCCAAAAAGGTAACTGATAGAACTACCAGAAGAAAGGGAGAAAAAAAGCCCAAAAACGAAAAGAAACTACTTCAAGATTTTAAAGACTATTGCATAAGAAAAAGTATACCAGATGAGAAGTTAAATTTAATTGAAAAAGAAATAGATGATCTGAAGTGGCTTCAGGACGAAGATCAAAGGAGATTGAGTTGGGAGAGGATTTGCAATAATAAAGAATTATTTCAAGAGTTTGTCAAAGAAAACAAAGATAAGGTGGATTGGAAATTATTATGTAGTGAAATAGCATACTACTGGATATCGGAAAAATTTATCAGAGAATTCCAAGATAAAGTAGACTGGAAGGAACTTTCAAAAATTTGGACTCTTCACGAGTCTTTTTCTGGTAAAGACAAGATAGAATTAGCTTTAGATTCCGGCCCAAATCCAAGAACCGTTACTCTTCTCATTATCCCATTTTCTCAAGAGTTTGCTAAAGACTTTCGAGATAAAATAGATTGGACTATAGCAAAGAAACCAATTAGTATGCTCATAGAAGAAAATAAAGAATTGAAAGCCATTAGTGACTCCTGCATAGAGAAAGCAAAGCAATGTCCAATTACAGAAAAAAGAGATTACATTGCTCTTGCCAGTAATGCAATATATGATGCAACTGAGAGGGATTACGCCCAACGGGAGAGAGACAAGTATATGATAGAGCGTTTATATAAAGAAGACCCCATCCTTCTGCAGATATATAAAGATGCACTAAAAGAAGCAATTAAAGAACTTGAAGCCAAATCTGCTGAAAAGCAAGAAATAGAATATAGACAGAGAGAAAGAGAGATAGAAAGAGAACCGCCAAGAGAATCTATGGTTACCAAAGCAGGAAAAGCATTTTTACGGTCTCCCGGTCTTCAAGATGCTACTGCGGCATTTTGGGCAGTTAGTCATTTAGCTGAAAAAATGGGTAAAGATTTAGAAAAGGAGCAAAAAGAAAACTATGAAAAATGGTTAAGAGGGTATTAGCATTGTTAGACCAATATGCAGAAATGGTAAGAAAGTAGCAATCGGTGTTTATTTTTATTGCTTGGATGTGGGTGAGTTTAAGACAACGAGGAAGCTTATGATATTAAAATAGATGGAGGCAGAAAATGAAGATATTTGATAGATATAAGAATAATCCGATACTTATGCCTATAAAAGAGCATCCGTGGGAAGCGTTTATGGTCTATAATTGTGGTGCTATTTATAAAAATGGTAAAGTTTATCTAATATACAGGGCACAGGGAGAAAAGGGTGGTGTATCAAGGTTTGGGCTTGCATCAAGTAAAGATGGCTTTCATATAGATGAGCGGTTACCCGACCCAATATATGCTCCTGAGCCGGGTAATGAGTTTGAACTTTATGGCTGTGAGGATCCGCGTCTTACTTTGCTTGGAGATAGGATTTATATGTGTTATAGTGCTATTGGTGAGTTAAGTCAAATGACTTCGTATGCCAAAACAATACAGGTAGGAATGACATCTATTAGTGTTCAGGATTTCCTTGTCTCTAAATGGAATTGGGGTAAGCGAATCTATCCATTACCACGAGTAGATAATAAGAATGCGTGTCTTTTGCCTGAAAAAATAAATGGTAAATATGTTATGTTTCACCGACTTCCACCGCATATATGGATATCGTATTCGGATGATTTGGAACATTGGGGGGGCTTAAAAATTCTAATGAGTCCACAAAAGGAGTGGGAATATTTTAAGGTCGGACTAGGTCCTTCGCCTATTAAGACAGAAAAGGGATGGCTATTTATTTATCATGGAGTAGATAATAAGCTGCGATATAGGTTGGGGTTGGCTTTTTTAGACCTTGCTGACCCATCTAAAGTAATTTGGCGTAGCAGTGAGCCAATTCTTGAACCCGAAGAAGAGTTTGAAAAAAAAGGCGTTATTCCTAATGTAGTTTATAGTTGCGGAGCAGTAGTGATTGGGGAGAAGCTTTTCATTTATTACGGTGCTGCGGATACGGTTATATGTGTGGCGACCACTAAACTATCTAATCTACTATCACTGATAAAGAGATGAAAATAGGGGCAGAATTGGGTGAGGGCGAAATAGTAAAGATTGCGAGTGATAAGTATATCTTTAAGATTGCTTCATATACTAATAATCCAATCTTGAAACCCCAAGATATTGGACTTGTGTGGGAAGAGGATGGTAAACTACACACGGGTGCTGTGTTTAATGGCGGGGCTGAAATATTTGTTGAAAATTCCCGATTAAAATCGGGGGAAGATAAAATAATACTTACTCCGCGTTGCCATAAATACTATAAGAAGGGTAAGTTCTTTGACCCTAATCTTGGAATTGAACGCTCGTATATGGAAAATTACATTTCTGAGGTATGGGTGCTATCAAGCGAAGATGGGATTAAGTTTAATAGATTTAAGAATGTTGAAAATCCCGTTGAAAATCCCGCAGCAGGCGGGGCAGCAAGCGGGGTGGTCATCAAAGGAGATAGAAGCGAGCATAAGGATTTTATTTATGGAATAGAAGATATAAGAATTATTAGGCATAGTGATTATTATTTCCTTATAGGGTGTGGCAAAATTAAACCCCCATTTAAGGGTAAAAATGCTGATAGAATTGCTATTTATACTACACAGGATTTTAGCAATATCAAATATCACGGTATAATAGATGCTTTTGATTCACGGAATGCTGTTTTTTTTGATAATTATATGTTGCTCAGGTTTTATCCTAATATGCATTTAGCGAGAGTTGAGCCGGAACAATTATTAAATCCTGTTGAGCATCGTGAATATTGGGAGCAAATTTATGATAGAAGGGAGCATAACTTACTACTTAAAGCAGGTATTTATCCTCATGAAAGCGAAAAGATAGGTGCTGGCACACAAGCGATTAAAACAGATAGGGGATGGCTAATTATTTATCATGCGGTAGGTGAAATAGGAGCGGATATTTGTAAATCTTACGGCATAAAAGATGGAATTAAGCGTAGCTATTCTGTATGTACGGCTTTATTAGATTTGGCTGACCCGCATAAAGTAATTTGTCGGACTAATTTGCCAATTTATATCCCTTCTATGCCATATGAATTATATGGAAATGAACAATACCCGGTTGATATACCATCAGTTGTTTTTCCTGTAGGTGCAATAGTTTATGAAGATAAGCTACTTATCTATTGTGGAGCTGGAGATAAATATACTATACTTTTGAGCTGTAGCACGGATAAGTTAGTGAACTATCTTTTAGAGTATTGTGAAATTCAAACTTGACAATTCTCTATTTCTTTGTATAAGTATATTAAAATGCGGGTGTAGTTCAGTTGGTAGAACGTCAGCTTCCCAAGCTGGATGTCGTGGGTCCGAGTCCCATCACCCGCTTAGGATAATTTAGTAAAATGAACGACTCTAAAAAGGAATTTTATTTTAATATCAAAGATATAAAATCAAATAGCAAGTATACAAATCAAAAATTAAAAAGTAGGGATACATCAGAGATAATCGGAATCTTTACATACACTCAAAGATAAGGAATAATATTTGATATTGTTTTATATGGGCACTTGGCGCAGTTGGTTAGCGCGCTTGCTTGACATGCAAGAGGCCAGAGGTTCAAATCCTCTAGTGCCCAGACTTAAAGATACGGAAAGGTCGCTGGTTCAAGTCCGGCACCACCCAAAGAGTAAAAAGGAGACATAATGAAGATACAAGAATTTTTGGGAGAAATAGAGGTTTTTAAGGGCTTAAATGCAAGTGACATTGAAAAGGTAGCCAATATTTGTATAGTAAAAGAGTTTAAGGATGGTGACACTATATTTTCTAAAGACGATATGTCCGAAGAATTGTATATCTTACAATCCGGTAGATGTGATGTAAAGATTTTTATGGGCAGCATAGAGAAAGCTTACACTCTTTATCAATTGAATGTGGGCGACATTTTTGGTGAACTTGGCTTTATTGATGGCTCACCAAGGTCTGCTACTGTCAATTGTAATAAGGAAGCAAAAGTTATCATCCTTCCAAGAGAAGCATTTGCTATGCTATGTAGCGAGAATACTCATATTGGACATATATTAATGAAGAATATAGCTGTTGTTTTAGCCCACAAACTCAGAGAAACAGATGAAGAGATTAAAAACTTCTCACTCCCTCAAAAGATTAGATTTAGAAAACTATTCCATATAGGATAAACTATATATAGTCTGATAGTCGTTATGACCTTACGAGTTTTGTTTAGTTTTATTTGGTAGGGGTAGAGTAAGTTGTTTATCTCCAGTTATAGTTGGCAGTCCTATCCTTTGTTCCACTGTTTGTAGAATTTTTTCCAGCATCTCTTTGTATGATATATTGGCAATTTTTGCCATTTTAGCCAAATGCCCATCCCAACACCAACCTGGATTAGGATTTACTTCAAGCAGATGTGGATTACCCTCACTATCAAGTCTCCAATCAAACCTGCAATAATCGCGGCAATCAAGACGCTCAAATAATTCTACACACCACTCTCTAATAAGTTTCTGTGTCTCGCCCTGTAAATTAGCAGGAATAGATTTGATATTATTCCAATAAGGCGAGTTAGGTAGCCATTTGGCTTCGTAACCACAGATGCGTGGTAATCCATCCGGTAAAAGCGAGTAATCCTCTTCAATGAGGGGCAAAATCTTATACGACTCTGGTGGATTACCTATTATCCCTACACTAACATCGCTTCCTGTAAGATATTCCTCTACAAGGATAGGTTTATCGTAGCCAAATTTATCCCGTATTTCAGAAATGGCATTTACCAGTGTCTCCACATTAGTAGCTACACTTCGTTGAGTTATGCCAAAGCTTGAGTCACCAAAGTTTGGCTTGACTATAACTGGGAAATCAAATTGTAATCCAAAAACAGTGTCCTCAGGTTTAATGAAAAATGCTTTGGGGATCGGGATACCCATTTCTTCTGCAATGCCACGGACAAGTGATTTGTCATAACAATTAGCAAGGCATTGGGGTCCGCTACCTGTATAAGATATTCCGAGTATCTCTAATAAAGCAGGTATATGTAATTCTTTAATCGGCTCATTATAGTATCCCTCGTCACAAAGATTGAGCACAAAATCTACTTTACCACGCAAATTCAATAAATCCGGAATAAGAGTAGTATGGTTATTCAAATAGATAAACCGATATGAAGGTAGCTCTCTTAAAGCATCTTTTAACTGGTCTATGGTATAGAAATCATCCTCATCAAACACAGCCAATGGTTTTATTACATCTTGCCTGCCCGGGTCACCCAAAACTACTGCTACAACTTGCGCATCTTCTTTGGGTTTTTTCTTTTCCGGCGTCCATTCCTTTCTTGCCACAGCAGAAGCAATAAGACGGCGTTCCATCATCCCTAAATCCTGATTCCGCTTAGAGTCGGCAATAAATTCAGCGTGAAAAACAACATCCTTAAACCCTGCTTCCTCTAAAAGGTGGGTCAAACTTTCCTTAGTATAAAGGCGTTCGGCATAAAATTGGTCTGCCAACACTCCCTTCTGTGTGTGATTGATTACTTCTCTTGATATAAGTCTTTGCTCATCAGTAGAAAGCGACCTTTCACGGCAGACAAAATGGCTCTTATCTATCCATTCCCACGAGCGGGGATGGAAATTGGCTCTCAAATAGGCGCCATCAGCCACATCTATAAGCAACTTAGCCCATGGCTTTAGAACTCTAATTACCTCTTTTAGCACGCGTAAATCTTCTTTAACCGTATCAAAATAGCCAAAACTATTGCCCAAAATCATAACAACATCAAAACTATCAGTTGTATAGGGTAATTTCCTCGCATCTCCTTCTCGAAATTTAACAAAAATGCCTTCCTTTTTAGCAGTGGATTTAGACTTCTGAATAAGGTAATGCGAACGGTCTAATCCATCAATATACTTAAATCCTCTTCTGGCAAATTCAAGAGCGTGTCGACCCTGACCACAACATAAATCAAGTACCTTATCTTCGGGCGAAAGCTTTAGAATATTGGAAAATAAATCAATTTCTTGACGAGTTATGGATTGGTCATCTACTATATCACCATCCGTTTTGAGGTAAAGTGAGTTAAATATTCTGCACCACCAATCTGAACTCACATGTTCTTCCAGACTTTTTACCGGTCCTAATAACTTTACCCCATGTTTCACTCCTTTACCTCTGCGTTGTTGTAGCGGAGTTCCGCTTTTGGCGGAATAAACTCCACTCTCGTTCCGATGAGACGGAGGTTTTTCCTCCCCCTTTTCTGCCATTTTAACCTCCTGTTTTATTAAATTGTTTTCAACTCCCCCGCTTGCTGCGGGATTCCCAACGGGATTTTCAACAAAATAAATAGATATAAGTGCTTGTCAAGTCTTTTTTTGTGCCGTATTATAAATTAATAAAATTTAGTGGCTAAAATAAGACTTTACCCAAAATAAATAAGGAAGTTTTAATAAAAATAAACGAAATTAAGAAAAGGAAAGCCGATAGGAGCAACATTTGAAATCCACTCAAACATATGTGGGTATAGCAGGCCGAAATCTGCTGTAAGATTTGTTCCGCAAAACCTTGCCCCGATAAAAAGATTGGGAATGTGGTGGTACTCGTTGTCCCATTTTATTAGTAGGTGCCAGTATTCGGCTAAAAATTTAATTTTCCCTACTCCATTTTTTATTCCTACATAAGCACAAAATAAATTACCACCCATAGGGGTAAGGATTGCATTACCTGCTCCTCCTCCAAAAGTAATTTGAGTTCCCGGCTTTTCCTGAGTCATACCGACATAAGCTGCTCCCCAGAAGGTGTTTTCCACTTCTTGCATAAATGGCATAGCTATAAAATGCGCCCCACAGGATACATATTGCCCTTTACCTGAGTCATATACTTTTACCTTTGGACCAAAGTAGTATAACCAATTATCAGGAGTAGTAGGGATTAATGTAAAACCGAAATCTATCATAAAATTATTAGTCAATCCGTATGCCGTCCACACAAAAAATAACTCGTAATCAGCAAAGTATCTTTCTCCTTTCCTAAGAGTATTACCTGTGGGCATTATGAACAGTCGAGACTTATTAGGGTCTGCTCTAAATCCCTTTAGTTTGACGGTAATACCTGTTGATTCTGCTACTTTTTTTAACTTATTCTGAATATTGACCAATTCTGTATCAGGTAAAAATACTATAGAAATATCGTCAGTTTTTGATTTGATTAATAGATAATAGAGAGTATCTTCCTTTAAGATTATGGCTTCCTCTAAGTCTTTGACATCAAACAGTTCAAAATGTTTGTTTTCTGTCTCATCAATTGTTTTACCTACATATGGCGAAAGTTCTATCGCTTTTAGTCTGCTTACAGGGCTGTACATAAATACCTTTCCTGTATCTCTCTTTACATATTCCATTCGCGGAATATTCCATTTCTCTTCAAAAGCCCGTTTGTTCTCATCTGACTTGCTTATTTCTTCATAACGGTCCAAATAATCTCTAAGTATTTCAATTTCTCTCTCACTCTGTTGGAATCTTGTTTTTTCTTCCATCCCGTCCTTTTCATATCTAATTTCAGCAACATAAGTGCTATCCGGAAGTTGCAATAATACCGCCGATTTGAATCCTTTGATATCTTGGAAAAACTCAAAATGCTCCCTTTCTATTACATCTATTACCTCTCCCACTTTATCGCTGAGTATAATCACTTTTTCCTCATTCTCTGCCAATGCAGTCCCACCCCCACACACTCCTATTTGAATTGACAATAAGACTAATGCCTGAAACTTTAGAATTTTACCCATACATTCTCCTTTTAAAATTTTATGTATCCAGATATTCCTATAGCCATTATGTTTGTTACCTTTTCATAGGAAGTTTCGTAAGAAGAATAAGAAGTGTCTTCATCTGAATAATATACTTCATAGACTATAGGTGCAGTAATTTCTGGAAGAATATCAATTTCAAACATTAATCCTATGTTTCCTATCCCAGTATAATCTAATCCGAAAGAGGTAATCGTACTTCTTATGCTTTCTTGAAGGAGAACCTCCTCCTCGCAAGACGGCCCTCAACCACCGCCTGGTATAAACGCTTCGCACCAATATTTGTCATACCTTAATGTTGCGTAAGGAGTCATTGTTCCCATAGAATGACTGCAATAGAGGGTATAAAAAGAATTGATGACATCATTAAGATATACTCCACCTGCTCCTATTGACAGGTTAGTGGCTTTAATTTTTAATGGACAAAGGATTAGTTCTCCCCGAGTTCCTACTGTGGAGTAACTCCATCTTGTGCTAATCCAATTAGATATAAGACCAAGAGAGCCAAATATTCCCGCACTTTGTTCAATTTTGGGATTGGACGAATTACCCGTTCCAAGAGTAAATCCAGCAATTGCTTCTTTCCATTTCATAGGCTCGGCAGTGGTCAAAATTGGCAAGATTTGCATTCGTGTAATCAAAGGATAGCGATACTCGTAAGCATTTGAGAGAGAAAGCGAGAACACCACAGATAAAATTACGATGTTGATTTTTAATCCATTATAATGCATAGCATGTATTATAATATTATTAAAGCTGATCGTCAAGTTTTTTTACTGGTCTTCTGCCTTTTCATAGTTGAACTATTAGATTTTGAACTTTTAGACTTTTTTAGCTATTACACATAGTTCAGTGTAGCCACTTCTAAAAAATGACTGACGAATAATAGGCGAGTTGGAGCGAAGCCCCCGAATGCCTTCGGGGATAAACTCCAATCCCGCTTGTCCCGCTTCGGCGGTGGCTCCGGCGGGGAAACTAATATTAAGTAATTTCATTATCAAGCCATTGATACTAAAAGGGTCAATGCCTATAATTTTAAGCACATTGAACCTATGTTGCACAAAAATATCTTCTAACTGCTCGTAGCTATAGGATTTTTCATATCCGTGTTGCCACTTATTGAAATGTAGTAACCGATATACCTGCCATAGTGAATATTTAGCAGGTACAAAAGTAATTAAGTAGCCACTATCTTTAAGAATTCTATCCATTTCAGATAGAAAAGCTGACTCATCTTTGAAGTGTTCCATCAGCCCGGAACTGAAAATTACATCAAACTTATTATCCGTAAATGGAGTATAACAGCAATCAGCACAAAAGGAAAACCTAATATCTTCTTTTACTCGTTTAATCGCCACTATACTATTATCCAAAGCATAACTCTCTACATCTTTTCTATTATGCATAATTAACCTACTATTAGTGCCATATCCACAGCCGACTTCAATAACTTTTTTTGTCCCTACTATTCTATCCAGATAATAATTTATTATTTTATCTCTTTCTAAAATTAGCCACTTTTCAGCTTTACTCGTAGAATACTTTTGCCAATACTCATTCCATTCAATCATATATTTTAAGCTCCGGATATATTCTTTGTTTTAGTTCCTTAATTCCTTGTATTACTCTGGGTCCGGGACGCAAAATAATATTCGGGTCTATATCTGTATAAATTCTGTTATTCTTCACGGCATTTACCTTTTGCCACCCCATCCGGGCTGCTGGATTTGACATAGAATGCATAACTATTATGACATCCGGATTTTGCTTTACTACAAATTCAGACGATACAATAGGATATGGCTTATCTATACTCTGTGCTATATTTATTGCTTGTGCATCAGTAATAAGTTCATCGAGAAAACTACCCTGTCCACAAGTAAATAAAGGATTATCAGATAATTCAATTAACACTTTGCGTCTTTTAGGGGGTGAATATTTTTGGAGTACTTCAAACTCCTGTTTCATTATCTTGACAAGCGAGTCAGCTTTATCTAATTTGCCAAGTAATGTGCCAATCTCCATAATAGAGCCATATATTTCATCAAGATTTTGAGGGTCTATGATAATCGCAGTAATACCCAATTCTTTTAACTTGGGTTGTAGATACTTTTGCTCACCTCCTGTAATGAACACCATATCGGGCTTGAGTGCAACTATACTTTCAAGATTAGGGAAAGAGAAATTACCTACTATGGGCAGGTCTATCCCAGGTGGATAATCACAAGGAGTAACTACACCGACTAATTTATCCTGCGCCCCTATGGCATAAATAGTCTCAGTTACCGATGGCACAAGCGAAACTACACGAGATATAGGTTTAGTTTCAGCTAAAATGCTAACTCCCAAAAAGCTAATTCCTAAAAAGCTAATCACTCGCATATTACTTTAGTTTCAAGTTCTTTCTTGAAATAGCCCATTGAAGAGTAAGTGGGCTCAAGGATTATTTTAATCTCATATTCACCTGGTCCGACTATTTCGCCCTTATTATTCCTGCCATCCCATACAATATTCTGCTCAAAAGGTGCGCCCATAAATACGGGTAAAAAGTCTCGCACCTCGTCTCCATTTTTGTATATTTTAGCTGAAATATAGGCGGGTTCAGTTAAATAGATAGATATAGTGCTACCCTTTTCTTTGGGATTAAAAATAGCAGGATAACAGCCCTCAATATACCCATCTACGGCGACCCAAAAATAATCTATTGCTTCCTGTTCAACTATAAATACCTGACCAAATCTTTTCCATATATCAATAGCGCGGGGTGAAATAAATTTGCCCCCATCCGGTCGCTCTACTTTAGTTATGTATTTTAAGAACCTATCAAATTTATGTACACAGCCCTTTTCTTTGTCAGTTACCCAAATATTACTATAATAGTCAATCGCACAATCAGATAGCTCACTTTCCAACATCTCTGACCGAACAAGGAGCTTGCCATTAGAATCAAACTTTTGTATCCTTTTGCCACCTTCATCTATAACTATCAGAAATTCTTCCTTGTAATATGACCAACTTTCGTTTTCATTAGTAATAGCTACGGCTATGGGATTAGAAAGGTCTAAAATTTGCCTAATAAACTTGCCCGTAGAATCAAAAACTTGTACCCTGTTATTCCCTCTATCCGCGACCCATATTTTGCCTTCTATGTCAATAGCTACATCCCACGGAGTATCAAATTCAGCAGTATCACAGCCAAACTTACCTATTACTTTAACCCATCTGATAGAATCTATATCATTTTTGAGTTTGACTACTCTATTGTTTTCAACATCTGCGACATAGACATTGCCATCAGGAGAAGCCGCAATTCCACCGGGCCACCAACATTCGCCTACCCCACTACCTAATTTACCATATACTTTTAAGTCTTTCAGTGATTGGTTATAGACAATTTGATTTGCCTGCGAATTGGTGCAGTAAAGAGTTAATTCATCATCATCTTCGCCCTTCTTGGGGTCATCAAGGGATTTCAATTTACAACATGCAATTCCTTGTGGCTCCTGAAAGCTAATTGATTTACCCAAAAGCATACGCAATTCGTAGGGAGTAGCACGATAATAGCCAAGCGTATGACCAAATGGGGGCTTTATAAGTGTGGTAGGAGAGAGAAATAAGATTAAAAAAATAATCACTTGATTTATTTATAAATGATTTCTCTTGTCTTGCAAGAAAAAAAGTGTTGACCTGAGTAAAAATTGAGTTATTATATCATTGGCTCTTTGAGTTATATGTAGGGACATAATTTATTATGTCCATTAAGTAACTTACTTGTTAGAAGCCCAGTCAAGGCCAAGTGAGTTGCCCCGTTAATTCGGGGTACTCTATTGCTCCAAGTCCTTGACTGGGTAATCATAGCTTTGTAGAGAAGTTATGATTGAGCAATTTGGGTGCCCCTTTTTATTTATGGGGTTTATGGAATACTAAATGCTGAATTATGAATGCTAAATTTGATGGGTAGGGCAAGACTTTTCGGAACGAAGTGGAGATCCCGTTTTGACGGGAAGCCTTGCAATCATCAAAAAGCAAACCTAAAGGTTTGCCCTACATAACAAAATATGCAAAATAAATGCCAAATCTGTAATCAGTACTTTACCATTGATAAATTGGGTATGCAGAAAATGTCAATCCCAAAGGTTAAAAGAATACAGGAAAAAATACTGTGAGTTGTGGAGGAAAAGGCATCCTGATTACCATAAAAAGTATATGAAAACACAGTATTATAACCGCTTTACTTAAGCCGTTGTCTTTTGAAAAGACATTTGCTATTGCTATTTTCTCTATTATTTTTGAGTTGAAAGGAGGTGATATAAGATGAAAGCGATGAAGAAAAAATATAGTATAGCAATTTGTGTATTTACAAGTATCGTGGGATTTGGTGGAGTAACTTATGGACAAACGGATTACATACTGGAGAATAATCGCCAGTTCATGCCTCCTAACTGTCCTGTATATACTGTTAATGCTGTAGATGATGATTCTATGAGTGTAATATATTGGAAGCTTCCGCCAGTTTTGAAACCCGGGATGACATATTTAGTTCAAGTGAAGTGGAAGTTTTGGACCAATCATGTTCCTGTTTTTTATATGAATTATTTTGGCGATTGGAATCCAAATGTTGAATTGGCTCAAAGTCAGATGTATGGTGGTATTCCATCTTGCGATGAAGAATTTATAGATGTTTTTACTTTCACAGTGCCAACTACACCCGGATGGTACAGAATTAGATTTATGGCAAGGGGCTGGTATGATCCGGTAACCAGTTTTTATGGAACTTCGGGCGTTCTTCCAAACTGGTATAGCGAAATACTATTTCATTCTGGATATAATGTTAAAGTAGAGGAAAAAGATGTATTTCCGTCCACTTATGAAGTCTCGCAAAATTTCCCTAATCCTGCTCGTATGCAAATGACTATCCAGTATCAAATACCCACTGAATCTAATGTACGGATTATTGTCTATAATACTGCGGGACAAATTGTGAAAACGCTTATAAATGGTGAGCGGATAAAAACAGGGAATTACAATATTGTTTGGGATGGCAAAGATAGTGAAGGCAAAGAAGTCTCCACCGGCACTTATTTTTATACACTTGATGTCAATGGCAAGCAAACTTCCAAGAAGGCTATCCTGTTGAAATAGTTGCTGGTAATTATTTTAAGCCCTCTTGAGCAATCAGGGGGGCTTTTTATTTTGAGTATTATTTTCTTGACATTCTGTAAATTTCACTTTATTATTAAAAACAAATGAAAGTAGTAAAAATTTATTTGGATACATCTATTATAAGCTTTACGCAGGCTTACGATGCTATGGAAAAAAGAGAACTAACATTGGAATTTCTTAATCTATATGTGAAAAAAGGCATTTATGCTGTTTTTATTTCCCCTATAGTAATTGATGAAATCAATAAATCAAAAGATAAAGCTCAAAAAGATAAACTTTTAGAAGTAATAAAGTCTTACGCTATAAATGTGTTAGACATTTGTTGAACTTAATAGAGAAGAAATAGTGGAACTGGCGGGCTTGTATATAGAAAAAGGTGTAATACCAAGCAATAAAATGGAAGATGCTATGCATATTGCAATAGCTACAATAAATGAGATAGATATACTGTTGAGTTGGAACTATAAACACTTGGCAAACATTAATAAAGAAAGAATGATTTTGGCAATAAATTTGTTAGCAGGTTATACAAAACCACTGCGAATGATAACTCCTATGGAGGTAATTTATGAAAAAGAGTAAAGTTTCAAAATCATTATTAGAAGTATGGGAATGGAAAGATTTGGCTTATAAAGAAGTTGAAACCCTACCAATAGAAGAAGCGATAAAGAAAAGAATCTCCGATTCGTTAAAGGCAACAAAAATTATGGGATTTACTCTACATAGAAAACCTGTTGAAAAAATTATACCTTCAACTCTTACCACTTATTAAAGTACTATTTGAAATCGTGCTCACAACTTTGATTTTCAATTCCATTTTCATTACAAGAGCATCTTTACCATCCGGGTAATATAGTTTCTTGTTTCCACTCTCCTTAAATCCAAACTTCTTATATAAACTTATAGCTGCTAAATTTTGTTCCCTTACTTCCAGTATAGCCAACTTTTTATTTTCTATCCTTGCGTAATCCAGCATATATAAAACAATAGCACTTCCTATACCTTTTCTTCTATAATTATCTTTCACGGCAAGATTGGCTATATGTAAGTATGAATCAAATAACATCGCTACTCCATATCCTATTACACTATTCTCCAAATTATCTGAATTTTCGTAGACGGTGGCAAGTGAAGGTTTTAGGGCAAGCAAGGACTTAAACTCTTCTATTGGCCATGGGTCATCAAAGCACTTGTTTTCTATTTCGCTGACTACCCTAATATCCGCATCTACCATTTTACGAATCATTTATAGTGGATTATTAAAGACAAATCGCTACCCTTAATCTACACCGGGTGTTATTCAGATTGGGTTCAATATCCCCCACACTAAAGTATGGGGTTAATGCCTATAAACTGGGTTATACGGATACAGAGGTTTTAACTTTTTCTACAAGTGTACCGAAGGCATCTGGATTTTCTCGTGCAATAACTGCCAGTTCCTTACGATTTATTTTTATATTCAGCTGATTTAATCCCCACATAAACCTATTGTAAGGAATCCCAAACTCTCTGCACTTCGTATTAATCTGGAGTATGGCAAGTTGCCGGAAGATGCGTTTCTTTTTTCTTCTATCCGCATATGCAAATACAAGTGATTTCATCACCTGTTCTCTTGCTATCCGGTAGCAGCTACCTCTTTTTCCTTTATATCCCTTAGCCAGTTTTAGCCACCCTTTTCTGCGTCGTCGTGTCTTAAATCCTCCCCTTGATCTTGGCATATTAGTATGGGATAAGCTTTTTTATTCTCTTTTTATCTGCCTTGCTCACAGTCACCATTTTCGCTAAATTGCGTTTTCTTTTGCGTGTCTTTCCTGTAAGCAAATGTCCATGGTATCCTTGCTTTCTTTTAATTGAATTGGCACACTTCTTAAACCTCTTCTTCGCCGACCTATTTGTTTTGACTTTTGGCATCTTTTTTTGGTGTAATAAGAATTTTTGCTGTGTTACCTTCGATTAGTGGTTCTTGTTCTAAAATTCCCCCCTCTTCTAAGAATTTCGCAAATTTCAACAAAATCTCTTTCCCTCTATTGGCGTAAATTTTTTCCCTTCCTCTGAATCGTAATTTTACTACTATTTTATCGCCGTGTTCTAAAAACTCTTTCGCCCATTTCAACTTTACCGCTATATCTGCTTCCTGAGTATTCATTCCTAATTGTATTTCCTTAATTTCCGCTGGTTTTCGTTTATGTTTTTCGCTCCTATTTTTTTCATACTTATATTTACCATAATCCATAATCTTACATATTGGTGGCGTTGCAGTAGGAACCACTTCAACTAAATCCAATCCCATTTCTTTTGCCATTCTAATTGCTTCTTCTCTTGGTATCACACCTATTGGCTTCCCATCAGCTCCAATTACTTTGAGTTTAGAAAATCTAATTCTCTCGTTTACTCTTAACTCTTTTTCAGGATAGGGTCTCAAGTTTTTTGTCTAATAGTTCAATAAATTCTTCAATTTTAAGCACTCCGATATTTCCCTTGCCGCGCTCTCTTACTGAAACAGTCCTCATCTCCATCTCTTTCTGTCCTACAATTAACATATAAGGCACCTTATTCAAACTTGTTTCTCTAATTTTAGCACCAATAGGTTCGTTGTCAATAGATAATTTAATTCTATATTTTTGAAGTTCGTTGGATACTGATTTTGCATACCCTACCGCTTTCTCCGTAATGCTTGCTATTACTATTTGAACTGGCGCAATCCATACAGGGAATGCCCCTTTATAATGCTCTGTAAGGCAGCCCACAAATCGTTCCATTGAGCCAAGCACTGTGCGATGAATCATTATTACGGGATGGGGTTTATTGTCTTTATCTATGTACTGGACATTAAATCTTTGCGGAAGGTTAAAGTCGAACTGAATTGTGGGCCCCTGCCACCCTCTCCCCAAAGCATCCAAAAGCTCTATATCTATTTTAGGTCCATAGAAGACAGCTTCGCCTTCTACTCTTTTGTATTGTAAATTTCTTGTCTCTATTGCTTGTGCTAATACACTTTCTGCCAATTCCCATTGCTCATCACTACCTGCATATTTAGATTTTGCATTTGAGTCTCGCACAGATAAGTTAATCTTAAACTCGCTGAAGCCAAAAGTTTTTAACATTTGTATTGCTAAATCCAACACTCCTAATACTTCATCAAGCACTTGTGTCTGGTGGCAAAAAATATGTGCATCGTCTTGTGTGAACCCCCGTACTCTTGTAAGTCCATACAGAACGCCTGACCGCTCATATCTATAAACTGTACCAAGTTCAGCATATTTAATGGGTAACTCTTTATAACTGCGGGTATGGGAAGTATACATTAAAATATGATAGATACAATTCATAGGCTTTAATACATAATCATCTTCACCAAATTTTAACACCGTCATTTGTTCATAATAATCAAAGTGTCCCGAAATCTTCCATAAATGTGCTTTCGCAATATGAGGAGTATAGACAAGTTGATACCCTCTCTTTCTATGTTCTTGTTTCCAAAAATTCTCTATTATCTCTCTAATAATCGCTCCATTGGGATACCAACTTACAAGTCCTGGTCCCGCATCCTCAAATATACTAAACAAATCCAGTTCTTTTCCCAATTTACGGTGGTCACGCTCTTTGGCTTCTTCAAGTCTTTTAAGTTCAGTATCCAGTTCAGTTTGAGTGGGAAAGCTTACCCCATATATTCTTTGTAGCATGGGCTTATTTTCATCTCCTCTCCAATATGCACCTGCTAATTTAAGTAATTTGAATACCCCAATCCTTCCGGTGCTTGGAATATGAGGTCCGATGCACAAATCAACAAAATTATCCTGTTCATAAATAGATATATTATCTTCTAATTCATTAAGTAGTTCAACTTTATATGGTTGATTTAGTTCTGTAAATAGTTTTATAGCTTTATCTTTTTTGATTGCTTTTCTGACAAAGAAAGTATCCCTATTTATTATTTCTTGCATCTTGTTTTCTATTTTACCCAAGTCTTCGGGTGTAAAGTGATATGAGGAATCAAAGTCATAATAAAATCCATTCTCTATGGCAGGTCCGATAGCAAGTTTGACATCAGGAAACAACTCCATAACCGCTTGTGCCAAGATATGAGCCGTAGAATGCCAATATATTTGCTTCCCTTCGGCGTCAGCAAAAGTAATGGACTTAACTCCTGCATCATCCCCCGGAACATAAGATAGGTCGTATAATCTACCATTCACCATAATAGCAATCTTTTCTTCCATAATATTAATTAGATTTATTTTTGTGTAATAATTTAGCTATTCCAAAGCAGCAGGCGCCCAAAATAACCCAACTATCTTTCTAAATATTCAACTACAAGTGTTGAATTCCTTATATATCCCGTAGAAGAATCTGTTGCTTTTATATAAACCTTTACAGAATAATTAGATTCTCCGGTAAAGTAACAGGGATAATGCATACGAAAATTGTTATAAATAGTATCCTCAATCGCAGTAAAGAAACATGGAATAGTATCTTTACGCCACACATTATCGCTAACGCCATTGTAATTACTAAAGGCATAACTTCCCATATTTAATGCACTAATAATAATACCGGGGGATACCCCTCCGGGTTGCATGGGATTAGTAAAAGTTCTTTTCATTTCACATATCAATGCTAATTCTGTAACTATAGTTGAGTCACTGGGGGGAGCGAAATTAAAAGTCATAACTTTGTCCCAATTATCTGTGGCGGATGTATGTTCTGCTGGGTCGCTCTGTATATTGAATTGCATAGTCCCACCTCCTCCGGGCACATAATTTGCAGTATCCGCTATATTTGCCTTCGGATATTCTGTACCCCACACATTACCGTTCCATTGATAAGAATTTGCAGAAATTCTTGATGAGTCAACATACAATACATTTGTAGATTTAGCATAATCTGCTGTATCTGCTTTCAATGCTTTGATTGCATACCCGACGGATACTAATTTTTGTCTCGGACTGAGTATCTCGGTCATTACCTGTATTTCAAGCCATAAAGGAGCACCTGTAAATATGGTCAACGGTATAGGGGTCTCACTACCAAGCAATACATTGAAAATACCTTTGCTAACCGGAACTGCTATATGTGCTTCACTCCATACCGAACTACCACCTGTAGATGTAGTATATAACCTAAAAAGCATACCAAGGGTATCCGTAATACCGCTATTACTGGTATCAGTTGCACTACCAAGCCACCCCTGGTAATTAATTTCCTGCGGTATATTCTTACTACCCAAGATAGGCACATCGGAATTTACTTTACTTACAGCCACAGGCTTTGCTTGTAAAACTAATACTATTATGGACATCAATATTCCTTGCATCTTATCCTCCTTTTTTCTGAAACTATTGTAATAGTTTAGCTATTCTAAAGCAGATGTCAAGAAAAAAGAATTAAATGTGGTGTGGTTAATTTTTTTCTTGACAAGCTGATTTTTGAGTATAAATAGAATACGAATGAGAATAGTTAATAGATAAGGGGGTGCTTGTGGTTTAAGTAGGTACAATTAAAAGATACTTATGCCATATGCGCCCTGTGTGCATATGGTTTTTTTGTTGCCATATGCTAAAAGCATATGGTTTTTTATTTGGAGGTATAGTTATGCAAACTGAATCTATAAAGACAGAGCAACTTACAAGAGCATATAAGGGCAAGAAAAAAGCTGACCCCTCTGTGATAGCACTTGACCAAGTGGATTTAAGTGTCTATGAGGGTGAGTTGTTTGGCTTACTCGGTCCTAATGGAGCGGGCAAGACTACTCTTATTAAAATACTTACGACTTTACTTTTACCTACTTCTGGCAAGGCACTTGTTGCGGGATTTGATGTAGATAAGGAGGCACAAAAGATAAAACCTTTAATTAATATGGTGTCTGGGGGCGAGGAATCGGGCTACGGCATATTGACTGTGGTCGAAACTATCTGGATGTTTTCGCAATTCTATGGTATTCCAAACAAGGTAGCGAAAGAAAGGATAGACAAGCTATTAGAGGTTGTTGGGCTTAAAGATAATGCGAAGACAAAAGTCTATAAACTCTCTACAGGGATGCGGCAGAAGATGAATTTTGCACGCGGCTTTGTCTCGGACCCAAAAATTATATTCCTTGATGAACCGATGCTTGGCTTGGATGTTGAGGCAGCCAGGACTTGCAGGAAGTTTATTAAAAACTGGTTAAATGAAAATCCGACAAGGACAGTTCTGCTTACTACTCATTATCTTGTGGAAGCAGATGAATTATGTGACCGCATAGCTATTATCAATCATGGCAAGATAGTTGCCTGCGATACCCCTGATAACCTAAAACTTCTTGTGCAAAGGGAACCCATCTTTCAGTTAGAGACTACTATGATGCAAAATGAGATAGATGAGTTTAAGCAAATGGCAGGAGTGATTGACTTAACCTATTCGCACAATATAGATAAAAGCACTACTTCTTTTAGAATGCGGTTAAGCAAAGAAGAAGTGATTGCCAAGATTATTGGAACACTAACGAAGCATAATCTAAAAATTATATCTCTTGAAAAAAGGGAGCCCAGTCTTGAAGATGTGTTTATCAAGCTTGTGGGCAAAAAGATAGAGGAAGAAGATGCGTGATAGTATTATATTAAATTTGCGTGCCGTATGGGCGAGAGCTTATGTTCGGATAGTAGGGGCAAATAGGGAGCCGAGTTGGATAATTGCTGAAACCCTATTGCCACTTTTTTCGCTCTCCGCATATGTATTTTTGTATAAAGCAATAGATGCGCCGGCGCAGTTTATTGGCTTTGTGATACTCGGCGGCACTATGACTGCCTATTGGATAGCTATTTTGTGGGGTATGGCGGCACAATTTTATTGGGAGAAGACGAGTGGTCAGTTTGCACTATATCTGATAGCTCCTATGTCCCGGATGGCTATTTTGATGGGTATGGCAGTGGGTGGATTTTTTATGACAACTATTAGAGCGGTAGCAACTCTAATCATTGGGTGTCTTATTTTTAGGGTTGAATTCCAAGTGGTCTCTTGGGTATATCTTATATTGATATTTTTACTCTCAATGGTCGCACTTTATGGTATGGGAATGATGTTTGCGTCACTCTTTTTGTTATGGGGCAGGGAGGTTCAGCATCTGACTAATTTATTACAGGAGCCAATATATTTGTTTTCTGGCTTCTACTTCCCGGTAAAGTGTCTCGGGACTTGGGTATCGTCATTTGCTTCTCTAATACCCTTGACATTGGGATTAGATGGGATGCGTCAGTGCTTGTTCGGGCAAGCCAAAGCAATGGGATTTATGTCGTTTAAGCTGGAAGTACTTATACTTTTAGGAATGGACATAGTTTTTCTATACTTGGCAGGTAAAATGCATAGGATTATGGAATATAAGGGCAAAAAGGAAGGCACTCTGACAACAAGATGGCAATAAATAGAATAGATAGAGATACACGACACGACTGTGGAGTTCCACGACACGACTGTGGAGTTCCACGATACGACTGTGGAGTTCCACGACACGACTGTGGAGTTCCACGACACGACTGTGGAGTTCCACGACACGACTGTGGAGTTCCACGATACGACTGTGGAGTTCCACGATGGCGATGGAGAGTTATACGAATGACTTGGAGAATGTTACAAGAGTAATAAATATATGGGAACTAAACTTAATCATTCCCGCTTGCTGCCCCGCTTGCTGCCCCGCTTGCTGCCCCGCTTGCTGCGGGATTTCCAACGGGATTTCCAACTAAAAGTATTGAAGGTATCGGCGTGGTTGGGCTGGCAATTAGAGTCAAACTGGGCTGAGCCACTGGTCTTTGCTATCTATTCAATCATCAAGCCGATATCCTCGTCCCTAATCCTTGTATTTATGTATCTTGTGGTGACGGGTGGCAAGACTAAAACCGATATGTTTGTATATGTCTTTGTAGGTAATGCGTTCTTTATGTATGTTTGGGTGTTGTTTAGTATGGCTTGGGCGATTATGAGCGATAGGGAGCAATATGAGATGCTTAAATTTATCTATCTCTCGCCTATCAAAATATATACTTATTTGGCGGGCAGAGGGGTAGCGATGTTTGTTATGACAACCATCGCAGTATGGCTTAATCTATTATTTGGCACTTTGGTGCTAAAAATACCACTTATCATAGATTGGGGATGGCTTTCCGCTTACCTTTTAGTGGGACTTGCAGGAATAGGGGCATTGAGAATTATATTGGCGGGTATTATATTAATTGTCCCAAGACACTCGGGAATGATAACTGAAAGTATAGCGGGTATATTTTATTTGCTATGCGGAGTGATATTCCCAATAGATACACTGCCGGGATGGCTTATCCTGATAGCTAAAGCTTTACCTTTTACTTATTGGTTGGATGGGATGAGGCGTGCCGTATTGGGTAAAAGTATATGCTCTGCTTTGGCTCAATACTCTAATTTAACACTATTATCTATTTTAGTTCTCACTACTGTTGTGGCACTTATTATCTCAGATAGAGCATTTAAGTTGTGCGAACGCATCGCCCGCCGCAAAGGTCTATTAGATAGGACTACAGGATATTAAAAATGATTACTACTTGAGGTCGCACCTCTTCAATAGCCTCTAATTTTTTCTAATACAGCTGATTGTTCATCACTGGGCAATTCTTTATAGGATTCAAATTTCATAAGATAAACAACTCTTCCTTGTGTTAAAGACCTTAGGGTAGTAGCGTAACCGAACAATTTGCGTAAAGGGCAGGTGGCAAATATAGTATGCCTTATTCCAGTGCCTGATAGCGATAAAACCTTGCCTTCCCTGACTCCCAAATCATCTAACACATTACCCAAATACTCTGGTGGTATAATAATTTCCAATTTCATTTCCGGCTCCAATAGTATTGGATGAGCTTTTCCTATTGCTTCCTTGACCGCCATAGACCCAGCGGCTTCAAAGGCAATTTCTGACGAATCCACAGGATGATATGACCCACCTGTAAGTATAACTTCTAAATCTACTATCGGGAAGCCCGCCAATACGCCGACTTGTACTGCCGACTCTACCCCTTTCTGTATTGCTCCCCAATATTCGCGTGGTATAGCTCCTTCTTTCACTTCTTCCCTAAAGCTAAATCCTTTTCCTTTTTCAGCTGGCTCTACTCTAATAATTACATCTCCATATTGTCCCTTCCCGCCACTTTGTTTGATAAATTTACCTCTTGCCACTGCTTGTTTTGTAATTGTCTCTTTATATGCCACTTGTGGGATTCCCATTTTAGTTTTAAGTCCAAATTCTCGCTCCATTCTTTGGCATATAACTTCTAAATGCAACTCGCCCATCCCACCAATCAGCGTCTCCCCAGTATCTGGTGCTATTTTAACTTCAACGGTCGGGTCATCAATCATTAAATTATCCAAGACGCTGACAAACTTTTCTTCATCTTGATGAGTTTTGGGTTCTATTTTAGCAAAAACGACCGGCTCAGGCATTTCCAGGGCTTTAAGTTTAATGTTAGAATCAACATCTGTAAGCGTATGTCCGGTTCTCACCTCTTTTGGTCCATACACCGCTACAATATCACCCGCCTCTGCTTCACTAATAATCTGTCTCTTATTGGCGTGCATTAAAAAAATTTGTGCTATCCGTTCAGTAGTGTTATTATTAGCATTAAGTATTTGTTGCCCTATTTTAATTTTCCCCGAATACACTCGCATATAGACGAGCTTACCGTGTTGGTCGGTTTGTATCTTAAACGCCAAGGCACAGAACTTTGAATCCGTAAATGGAATAATATTGTCCGATTGTCTGATTGTCTGATTGTCCGATTGTCCGAGTTCTCCTGATTTGAGCAGTAACTCACTTCGTTTAAGTTGTTTAAGGGCTTCCATCCGCTCAATAGGCGAAGGTAAATAGTCAACTATTCCATCCATTAATTGCTGCACCCCAATATTCCTTAATGAGGTACCTAAAAATATAGGCACTAATTTCCGTTGTGTCGTAAGTCGGCGAATAGTTTTAATCAACTGCTCATTACTAATAGGTTGGTCAGATAGGTAAAGTTCTGCTATTTCGTCATCTTTTAATGCAATCAGTTCCAGTATCTCTTTTTTCTTCTCGTTTAGTGTAGATTTTAATGTTTCAGGCACATCTTTTGTTGTAAATTCTGTCCCATCTGTTCCTGGTAGCCATTCAATTATTTTTTCTGATAGCACATCACAGATACCGCAAAAATCTTTCTCTATTCCTATTGGAAATTGTAATTCAAGCGGATAAGCATTGAGTCTATCTTTTATCATATTGATACAAGAATTTGGCTCCGCTCCCATTCTATCCAGTTTATTTATATAAACAATTCTCGGTACCTCATATCTATCTGCTTGTAGCCAAACTGATTCTGATTGCGACTCTACTCCCTCTACGGCACTAAATATCATCACCGTCCCGTCCAATACTCTTAAACTACGCTCTACTTCGCCTGTAAAATCAATATGACCAGGGGTATCTATAATGTTAATTTGCTTTCCCTTCCAATAACAAGTAGTAACCGCCGAGGTTATCGTAATTCCACGCTCCTTCTCTTCTTCCATCCAATCCATAGTAGCTGACCCATCATCTACTTCGCCAATTCTATGAATTTTACGAGAGTAATATAATATGCGTTCCGTGGTAGTAGTCTTACCCGCATCTATATGGGCAATAATACCAATATTCCGAATATCTGCTAAATTTCTATCCATATCTATGTAAAATCCAAAGTTTAAAATCCGATAATATTACCCGTGTTACACTTCAAGGGGAATTACTTTGTGTAAGTTAGTCAGCTCTATTAAGAGGGGATATGGCTTACCACCTGAAGTGTGCAAAAG
The DNA here is from genome assembly GCA_016208615.1 of Candidatus Stahliibacteriota bacterium. Taxonomy (GTDB): domain Bacteria; phylum Hydrothermota; class UBA3073; order JACQXS01; family JACQXS01; genus JACQXS01. The sequence goes on from JACQXS010000121.1 coordinate 34,481, forward strand.
CTTTATTAGCTTCAGCCATTCTATGTGTATCTTCCTTTTTCTTGTAAGCTGTTCCCTTTTTTTCAGCGGCTAAAATCAGTTCTTCTGCCAGTTTTGCCGACATAGGCATACCCTTTTTCTCTCTTGTCCCTTGCAGTAACCATCTAATAGTTAGTGCCAATTTTCGTCCCGCCCTAACTTCCATCGGTACCTGATAAGTTGCTCCACCTACTCTTCTTGGTTTGACTTCAAGGTCAGGCTTCACATTACTAACCGCCTCCAAAAAGACTGAAAGACCAGGCTTACCTGTTTTAGTTTCTACTATTTTTAAGGCATCATAAAATATCTGTTCCGCCAAATACTTTTTACCCTCCTGCATTATGGAGTTTATAAACTTTCCGCATATCTCGTTATTGTAAATAGTATCCGGCTGCCCCTCTCTTCTTTCAGCTCTCCTTCTTCTCATATTTACTCCTTTTTGCAAACCTAAAGGTTTGCCCTACATTTTGTTATTATGCTTTGGGTTTTTTTGTCCCATACCGGGATCTCGATTTCTTTCTCGTCTCTACGCCTGATGCATCTAATACTCCCCTGACTATATGATATCGGACACCAGGCAAATCCTTAACTCTACCCCCCTCCACTAACACTATAGAATGCTCCTGTAATGAGTGACCTTCGCCAGGAATATAAGCAATTACTTCCTGCCCTGTAATCAATCTCACCTTCGCCACTTTTCTCAATGCAGAATTAGGCTTCTTAGGCGTAGTAGTATAGACTTTAGTGCATACTCCCCTTTTATATGGATTACCCATAAGCGCAGGCACCTTACTTTTATTGCTCTGTTTTCTGCGCGGCTTCCTAACTAATTGGTTTATGGTTGGCATATTCCTCCTTATATCAAATTAAACAGTTTCGCCCCCGCCTGATGCCCCGCCTGCTGCGGGATTTTCAACGGGATTTTCAACTTCAACTGTAACATTAGTACTATTCTTTACTTCATTTTCTGGTACTTTAAATCCTCTAACTCCGGTTCCAGCAGGAATTAAGCTTCCTATAATCACATTCTCCTTAATTCCAAACAAATAATCACATTTACGGTGAATAGCCGCATCAGTCAATACCCGTGTAGTCTCTTGGAAAGAGGCGGCAGATATAAATGAATCAGTAGCTAAAATAGCCTGGGTCACTCCCAAAAGTACTGGCTCATATGTAGCACCTTTCGCTTCTACTCCTGCCAATCTTTTATTTTCTTCCATTAATTTTGACTTCTCAACTATTTGGCCTTCAACAAATAGTGTATCTCCCGGATCCAGGATTCGTATTTTAGATAACATCTGTCTAACTAAAATTCCAATATGCTTATCATTAATTTCCACTCCTTGCAACATATAGACTTCCTGAATCTGGTTAACCAAAAATTCCTGTGTCTCACCTACTCCTTTGATATGCAATATATCGTGTGGGTCTACCGGTCCTTGCGTAATCTTATCTCCTGCCCTTACTTCTTCTCCTTCATCTACAAGTAAATGTCGTCCATATGAGATACGATATTTCTTCTCTTCGTTCGTTCCTCTAACTGCAATAACCCTATACCCATGCTCTTTTGGTTTAAACTCAACTACCCCATCTATCTCAGTCAGAATAGCTTTTTCTTTTGGACATCTTGCCTCAAATAACTCTACTACCCGCGGTAATCCTCCCGTAATATCTCGTGTTTTAGCTATTTCGCGAGGTATCTTTGCTAATAAATCACCGGGAAATACTTTAGTACCGTCAGGAACAAGTATATGTGCCTTACTCGGTAAAGGATAGCCCTTTAGTAGTTTTTCTTCTTCATATATTTGCAACTCTGATTGTGTTTTACGGTCCGATATAACTACCGGATATTTTCTGCTAGTCCGGTCATCATACTCAAGCCGATAAGTTTCATTCTCTACTAATCCTTCATACCTTACTTCTCCTTCTACTTCTGATAGTAGTGGTGATGAATAAGGGTCCCATTCAAATAATATTTCCCCCTTTTGAATCACTGCATTATCCTTAACCTTAACCATTGCCCCATATGGTACCTTATACGAAGTAGTCCCTTCTTCTGACTGGACATAAATTTTTCCCCCTTTCCGCATAGCAACAATAGTATCATCCTTACGGCGTTGAAGGAGTAAATTTTCGAACTTAGTTTTCCCTTCCCGAGCACTGCGCATTTCTGATTCCTTAGCTATACGGGTAGCTATTCCACCGATATGGAATGTACGCAAAGTAAGCTGTGTACCCGGTTCACCAATAGATTGTGCCGCTATCACGCCCACAGATTCTCCTATCTCTACTAAATGGTTAGTGGACAAATCTCTGCCATAACATTTTTGACAAATCCCATAACTTGACTCACAAGTAAGAACCGACCTAACATAGACTTTATCTATCCCACATTCTTCTATCTCTTGTGCTTTATCATCCGGTATTTCTTGTCCACCAAACACTATTACCTGAGAGGTTATGGGATTAATCACATCCTCCATTGCATATCGTCCCTTAATCCGCTTAGATATGGGTTCAATTATTTGTTCCCCTTCCTTTATAGGACCTACATAATTACCCATTATAGTCCCGCAATCCTCTTCCGTAATGACCACATTTTGTGCCGCATCTACAAGTTTACGCGTAAGATAACCCGCCTGTGCTGTTTTGAGTGCAGTATCAGTTAAGCCCTTACGCGCCCCATGCGTAGAGATAAAATACTCAAGAACATTCAATCCTTCACGGAAATTAGAGGTAATAGGGGTTTCTATTATTTCATTCCCACCCTTTGGCCTTGTCATCAATCCTCTTGTTCCTATTATTTGGCGTACTTGGTCAGGGTTACCGCGTGAGCCAGACTTTACTATCATATATACTGGATTAAATCCTTCATCCTTCTCTTCCAATAAGCGTAATGCGGAGCGCTCAATCTGATTAGTTGTCCGCATCCAAATGTCTATTACTGTATTATATCGCTCACTCTCAGTAATAGAACCCGCCTTATGTTGATTATGTACTTTTTCTATCTCTTTCAAGGCACGGGCAATTATCTCTGGTTTAGGGACAGGAACAAAAGTATCATCTATGCCAATTGTCAATCCTGAACGCGTTATATACTCGTATCCTATAGACTTTACAGCATCTAAAAACTTAACAGTAGCTATGTTACCGCAAACCCGATAAATCTCACCTACTAATTTTACTAACTGCTTCTTACCTACCAACTCATTTACAAACTCTATCTCTTCTGGCACTACTTTATTAAAAATTACTCTCCCCGGAGTTGTTGTAATTAATTTTCCATTAACTCTATACTTAATATACTCGTGTAAAGTAACTGACTTATACTCAACCGCCATTTCTATCTCATCTATATTACTAAATGCCTTAACTGCTGTTTCTTGCTTCTTATCTTTCTTTGGCCGCTCCTTAGTTAACCAATATATCCCAATTATAGCATCTTGCGTTGGGGTGCTTATCGGTTCACCGTTTGAAGGAGATAAAATATTGTTGGAAGCCATCATTAATAATAATGACTCAAGTTGTGCTTCTACACTCAATGGAACATGTATAGCCATTGTGTCGCCATCAAAATCTGCATTAAAAGGCACACAAACTAACGGAGAGATACGCAAAGCCTTACCTTCCACTAATTTTGGTAAAAATGCCTGTATAGATAACCTATGTAGTGTTGGAGCACGATTTAATAGAACCGGATGATTGTAAATGATGCGTTCAAGAGTTTCCCATACTTCCTTTGCCCCCTCTTCTAACAATTTACGCGCCCCTTTTACTGTTTGGGCATATCCTTCTCGCTCCAGTTCACGAATAACAAACGGTTTAAATAACTCAAGTGCCATTGTCTTGGGTACTCCGCATTCATAAAGCTTTAGGTCAGGGTCAACTGCAATTACTGAGCGACCTGAGTAATCTACTCGTTTGCCCAATAAGTTACGACGGAACCTTCCTTGCTTCCCCTTCAATGTGTCGGATAAAGATTTTAGCGGAATACGCCCCTTGCCTTTAACAGGTACGCTACGGCGGGTGTTATCAAATAATGCATCTACTGACTCTTGTAATAGGCGGCACTCATTTTTTAATATTATTTCAGGCGCCCGAATTTGGATTAAGTTTTTTAACCTATTATTCCTCATAATCACCCGTCTATACAGGTCATTTAAGTCAGAAGTCGCATACCGTCCACCCTCTAATGGAACTAATGGTCGTAAATCTGGCGGCAATACAGGCAATACCCTTAATACCATCCAGTCCGGTCTCGTACGACTACTACAAAAGCCCTCTATTACATTAAGACGCTTTAACAACCGACTACGCTTCTCCACAGAAGTTTCTATCCTAATTATCTGCTTTATCTCTGTGGAAAGTTCTTCCATATCAATATCTTTTAGCAACTCTAATAGTGCTTCAGCACCTGTTTTCGCCACAAACCCTTTATTGCTCTGTATAGATTTATACTCTTGGTCAGTTAAAAGGTCGCCCCTTTTATACTCTGTTGTCCCCGGCGAAATAACTACATGGGATTCATAATAAATTAGTCGCTCAAGTTCCGTTACAGATAAGTCAAGAACTGCACCTATCTTTGACGGCGGTACCCTATAAAACCAAATATGTGCCACAGGAATAGATAATTCAATATGACCTAATCGCTCACGCCTAACACGAGATAAAGTAATCTCTACCTTACAACGCTCACAAATTATACCTTTATATCGTATACCTTTGTATTTTCCACAACTACACTCATAGTCCCGAATAGGACCAAATATCCGCTCACAAAATAACCCATCATACTCGGGCTTCTGCGTCCTATAATTAATAGTTTCGGCTTTCTTCACTTCACCCTTAGACCAGCTACGAATGGTATCAGGAGAAGCTATACCTACTTGAATTGCTTTTAATTTCATTTTCTCTCCTTCTGAGCCTGAGAATCATCAGCCTCAGGCCAAAATTCAATAGACTTACTCATTTTTATCTTCTTTTATCAATTCTGTCTCTAATCCCAGTGCATTCAATTCTCTTAATAAGACATTAAATGAGAGTGGTTCACGCGGTTCAGGGAATTTCAACCCCTTAATAATTGACTCATACAATCCTCGTCTACCACTTATATCATCTGATTTAATTGTTAGCATCTCGTCCAAAGTATAGGCAGCCACATAACCTTCAAGTGCCCAAACTTCCATTTCACCAAATCTCTGTCCACCCGCCTGTGCCTTACCACCTAAGGGTTGCTGAGTTATCAAGGCGTATGACCCTATTGACCGAGCATGCAACTTATCTTCAACCATATGGATAAGTTTCATCATATAAACATAGCCAACTACTACCCGCTCACTAAATTGTTCCCCTGTACGACCGTCAAATAATATAGTTTTACCATCTTCAGGTAATCCTGCATGTTTTAATTCTGCTTTTATCTCATCTATTGTTGCACCATTAAAGACAGGGGTCACGGCTTCAAATCCTAATGAATGAGCCGCCCAACCTAAATGGGTTTCAAGAATTTGACCTATGTTCATTCTTGATGGTACGCCAAGCGGATTTAGACAAATATCAACAGATGTACCATCTGCCAGATGAGGCATATCTTCACGAGGGACTATTTTAGAAACCGTCCCCTTATTACCATGGCGACCTGATAACTTATCTCCTACCATTACTTGTCTGTGCTGAGCCACAAAAATCATTATCTTTTTTAATACACCATGAGATAGCGCATCACCTCGTTCATATTTCTCTATTATCAATTTCTCTTCCTTTTTAATCTTATTTACATACCTTTCTAAATCCGCTTTCTTTAATTTAGTACGCTTTAGTGCATCTATTAGTTGAGAATTACATTGCCTAATCTTATCTTTACGACTTTCCACCTCACGCACATATAACGGGTCTTCACTCTTACGAGATAAAATACGAACATCTATCACTACTCCACGAACACCGCTGGGAACACATAAAGAAGTGTCTTTTACATCCTGTGCCTTTTCACCAAAAATGGCTTGTAAAAGCTTTTCCTCAGGAGAATATTCACGCTCCCCCTTAGGTGAAATTTTACCCACTAAAATATCATCCGCCTCTACCTCCGCACCTATACGGACAACTCCATATTTATCTAAATTACGCAACGCTTCTGGGGGAATATTGGGAATATCAGAAGTTACCTCCTCAGGTCCAACAGCTGTATCACGAACCTCAACCTCAAATTTTTGAATAGTCACCGAACTAAACGACTCTCGCCGCAAAAGATCCTCAGAAAGAACAATAGCATCCTCAAAATTGTACCCACGCCAAGGCAAAAAAGCAACTAACAGATTCTTACCCAAAGCAAGCTTGCCATCTTTCGTAGCCACACCATCGGCTATTAAGTCACCAGGATTGACGACATCGCCAACCTTAACTCTCACTTGCTGATTGATAGAAGTATCTTGATTTGTGTGCCTGAACTTAATTAGTGGATAATAATCTACTCCATCTCCTTCGCTACATTTAACTATTATTTCACTTCCATCTGCCTTTAATACCATTCCTTTATGCTTTGCAACTACAATAGCACGAGACCTAACTGCTACCTCTTCCTCTACACCTGTACGCACTATAGGAACTTCTGGAAATAGCAAAGGTACTCCCTGTCTCTGCATATTAGCACCCATTAAGGCACGGTCTGCATCATCGTGCTCCAAAAATGGCACAAGAGAAGTGCTAACTGCCACAAATTGACGCGGCGAAATGTCCATATAATTAACTTCATTCGGCTCTACTATAGGATAATCACCACGACGCCGCGCCAAAACTAAGGAAGAAGTTATCAGACCTTTGGTATCGGTAGGGGTATTAATCTGGGCAATAGTGAACTTATCTTCCTCATCTGCGGTTAAATAATCTATTTTGTCCTCTACACGACCTTTTTTTACTCTGTAATATGGAGTCTCTATTTCACCAAACTCATTTATTCGACCGTATGTGGCAAGTGAAGTAATAATACCTACATTCTGACCTTCTGGTGTCTCTATTGGACATAAACGACCATACTGAGAGTGATGAACATCACGACTCTCAAGACCAGCTGTCTGACGAGTTAGACCCCCAGGCCCTAAGCGCGATACCCTACGCTTATGCGTAAGCTCAGCCAATGGATTAGTCTGCTCCATAAACTGCGAAAGCTGACTTGTGGAAAAAAAACTATCTAAAACAGCATTTACTACTATAGGATTGATGATAGTACGAGGAGTTATCTTTTCGCTTTCTTTAAGCACCATACGCTCACGAACTATCCAGGCTAACCTTGAAAAAGCTATACGAAACTGGTCCTCAAGCAATTCGCCCACACGCCTTAGATGACGATTGCCTAAATGGTCAGGGTCATCTATTGGCATTTCACCACGATATAAAGAAAACATACCCCGAATAACATTGAGAAAATCATCATTCGTAAGCGAAGTAGAAGTAATCTTAGTACCAAAGCGACGATTTATCTTATGCCGACCTATCTTATGCAAGTTATACATTGCAGGAGTAAAAAACATTGTGTTGAAAAATGATTGGGCAACACTGACATCATGGATGCTTATTCCTTTTAGTAATGAATAGATATGAAGTAATGCCTTATCTTGACTTACATATTTCTCTTTAGCGTATGTAGATAAGATAAGGGGCGGAAACTTATCAGTTAAGACTTCTACTTTATCTATTTCAAAATCTATAAAAGTAGCTAATAAATCTTCATCTATCTTGTCACCTGCCCTCGCTATAACTGAGGGATCTACTTCTATTTTCTTGCCCTGTTTTTTACCCCTCGCTTGAGGGCGCACCTCTTTTTGCTTCCTTGTTTCGCGTTCCATTCCACTCTTTATAACATCACGGGCTAAAACATAGCCAAGCAACCGGGTTGTTTCCTCTACATTGCGGAATTCAGTAGTGAAGAATAACTTTAATATATCCTCTAATTTTTCATACCCAAGTGCAAGTAGTAGAGTAGTACACAATATCTTATGTCGCCGAGTAAGTGCTACCCATAAGATGTCATTCATATCAGTAGATAGCTTAATCCACGACCCATGATATGGAATTATCTCACCTATGAACAATCTTTTGCCTGAGGGGTGAATTTCTTCAGCATAATAGACCCCGGGGGCACGACGCAATTGGTTCACAATAACCCGTTCTACTCCATTTATTATGAAAGTACCCCAATCAGTCATTAACGGGAAACGACACAGATATACATTTTGCGTGTTTGATTCACGCATATCGCTATTATCTTCACGAACAGAGAACTTAAAATCTGCCCTCAAAGGGGCTGAATATGAAATACCGCGCTCTATTGCTTCTTGAGGCGAATAGTCAGGCTTACCTATCGCGTATGAGATGAACTCCATCCGATACCGAGAACGAGAATCCTCTATTGGAAAAGCTTCATGAAATACTCCTTGTAAGCCCTCTGATTTACGCTGATCTGGTGGAACTTCAAGTTGTAGAAATTTGTTCCAAGACTCAAGTTGTACACCAATTAAATCGCCTATTAATCCAGGTTTCTCTTTTATTTTATCATACCTTTTTATCATAAAATCTCCTATGAGCCAGAGACTCATCAGCCTCCGGCTGATAAACTAAATCTGTTTTATACTTATAGCGCCCCGTAATATCAAAATGTGAAGAAGAAATAAAATAACCCCTTCTTTTTCTTCTGTTTTATGCCGGTTGTAGCAAAGCAAAAATCCCGATTGCCCCGCTCCAGCGGTGGCTCCGGCGAGATAGTAAGAGTGCTTTGATAAAATCATATCTTAAATCTATACAAAAATATGAAAACTCTCTTTAACTGTGGTTTATACAGCTCTAAGTATCTATATTTTATATGGGAAAAACTTTTATTTTTTCATAAACCTCCACAATAATTTTGAAGTTTATTACACATTTTTAAGAAGTCAAGTAAAAAAATACATAAAAATGCATAAAAAATTATTTTGTCCCATTTCCTTGTTGGAGCGGAGCGGAAATCCCGCTCTGGCGGGACTGCTGCCTATAAAGTTCAACTATTGGTAAGCAGGTAGAGAATCTTTCCTTGCCTTTGGAGGGCCATTTTTTAAACCATTCTACTCCAGGTATACCGGGGAAGCCCCAACAATAATTGTGAGCATAATCTACTTTGCGAAATTTGACAGGCAATCCAAGAATACGGAGCTTATGAATATAATAGCCCGTTTCAAAAAATTCATCCGTGTAGTATAAAAAATTACCCCTTTCAACCCTAAAGCCATCTGCCAATAATTCATAGCGCTCCTCTTCAAAATGCCAACCCTGTTTTATTTCTATTTTACCATCTGTATAATAAAAGTCAGCCGCCTGCCGCCTATAAATATAAAAGCCGATACTTGCCACAAAAATAAGAACTAAAAATACTAATAACTTCCACATCTCTTAATTTTGTAATAGTTTATCTATTCTGAGGTAGATGTCAAGAAAAAAGTTGACTTTTTGGCATCTACGACATATTTTGTTCCTTAAATGAAATTAATAGTATCTGCGCCTCCTCATATACATAAAAATATATCCATCTCGCGAATAATGTATACGGTAGTATTAGCATTAGTACCAACATTATGTTGGGCAGTGTATTTATTTGGGCTACCCGTATTGTATATTGTTATTATTTCTTGTGTCTCGGCTATAGCCACTGAGGCACTGGCACAAATAATAATGAAACGAAAGATTACAGCATTAGATGGTAGTGCCTTACTTACCGGGCTACTACTTGCATTTATTTTGCCACCCAATTCACCGTTCTGGCTACCTGTAATTGGTTCTGTATTTGCTATACTTATAGTCAAACAAGTATTCGGCGGACTGGGATGTAATCTCATAAATCCCGCACTTGCTGGTCGGGCATTGCTTGTAATATTAGCCCCAAAAATTATGTCCAATACTCCAATTATAGGAAACATACTTTTAGATACTAAATGTATTAGTGAAGTAGCTGTATTATTAATAGGTGGGCTGTTCCTTATCAAAATAAAATATATTGATTGGCGTATTCCTTTGGCATATATAGGAACAGTAGGTATATTGACGGAAGTCTTTTATCTATTAGGAATAACTAAAATAAATGGTCTATTCCATATCCTTGTTGGTGGATTAGTTTTAGGTGCTTTCTTCATGGCAACTGATTATGTTACCTCGCCTATAACTCGCAAAGGTAGATGCATATTTGGAATAGGGTGCGGAATAATAACTGCTATTTTAAGAATATGGCTACCATTTCTTGACGGAATGTGCTATGCTATATTAGTTATGAATTGCTTAGTCCCACTTATTGATAGGATGTCAATATGTAGGAGCGATGCGGTGCATCACTCAAAATAATGAACGAAACAATTGGAAATTTATTACCCGTATGGACTGTAATTCCTTTTATTGTATTACTTCTTAGTATTGCCATTTTGCCATTGACGGTTGAGCATTTCTGGGAGAAAAATCATAATAAAGCAATAATAGCCGCAATTATTTCACTCCCCGTAATAGTGATTTTTGGGCTTTATGGTGATTTCCAACCTATAGTTCACGAACTAAAAGAATATTTTTCATTCATCGTTTTACTTGCCTCACTATTCATTATCTCTGGTGGAATATATTTAAGTGGCGATATTCAAGGTACGCCGTGTAATAATCTTATTTTTCTTGCGATTGGTGGTATTATTGCCAATATCTTTGGAACAACAGGTGCCGCTATGCTTTTAATTAGACCTATGTTGAGAATAAATAGCCAAAGAAAATATACTCCTCATCTTCCTATATTCTTTATTTTTATTGTCTGCAATATCGGAGGCTGCCTATTACCCATAGGCGACCCACCTCTATTTATGGGCTATTTAAGAGGGGTGCCTTTCTTTTGGACCCTTCGCCTTTTACCGCAATGGTCATTTATGATGGTACTAATACTAACTACTTTCTATTTATTTGACTTACACTTCTGGCGCAAGGAAACTATAGAAACAAAAGAGTTAGATAACTTAGAAATTGAGAAAATGGGGCTGCATGGGAAAATAAATTTAATTTTCATCACCCTCGTCTTGGCAAGCGTTATCTATCTCTCTACGCCTATACGAGAAATAGGAATGATTGTGCTTGCTCTACTTTCTTTATTATTTACTCCAAAAGCTGTGCGTGCAAAAAATGAATTTAATTTTGCACCTATTGTTGAAGTAGCGGTAATTTTTGCAGGTATATTTATAACTATGGTACCTGCATTACTAATACTTGAGGCACAAGCAGGAGAAATAGGTATCTCATTACCTTGGCACTTTTTCTGGACTACGGGAATATTGTCATCTTTTCTTGACAATACGCCAACATATATTACCATGCTTTCACTGGCACAAGGATTTTTTAATATGCCACACGAAATAGTGGGAGTGCCAATTAAAATATTGACCGCTATTTCATTAGGGGCAGTTTTTATGGGAGCTAATACTTATATTGGGAATGGTCCTAACTTTATGGTCAAAAGTATATGCGAACATAAAAAAATCCAAATACCATCTTTCTTTGGATATATGATGTGGTCAGGCAGCATATTAATTCCATTATTTATCATTGTAACTTTAGTTTTCTTAAAATAATATCAGTGTGACTATGGCAGAAGATAAAAATTTAATAAAGATAAAGGAGGTAATAAAAAATATTTTCCCGGATAATAGAATAATTTTATTTGGCTCTCGGGGTAGGGGTAATTTTGATAGATTGAGTGATTATGATATCTTGGTCATAGTTAAGCAGAATTTGAGTATTAAAGAAAAACGACAGTTTGCAAGTAAGATAACAAACAAGTTAGCATCTATGTTGATAGCAACTGATGTAATTATTAAAACAGAAAAAGATGTGAATTATTATCAAGATAAAATAGGCAGTGTAGTTAGAGAGGCGGTAAGGGAAGGAATGTACATATGATAGACGAATATATTAAAGGATGGTTAGATAAAGCAGATAAAGATTTAAAGGCAGTAGAACACGAATTAAGTTTCCCACAAGAAGAAATACTGAGAGATATAGTATGTTTTCACTGCCAACAGGCAGTAGAAAAATATTTAAAGGGGTTCTTAATCTATCATAAGACAGAATTTTTACGAACACATGATATAAAATACTTATTAGAGAAATGTGCTATTATTGATAAGGACTTTGCCTATCTTGAAATAAAAGAACTATCCAGTTTTGCAGTAGAAGTTCGGTATCCAGATGATTTATACATTCCTGATATGGGAGAAGTAAATTTTTATTATGAACTAACAAAAAGAATTAAAGAATTAGTGCTCACAAAACTAAGGATATAAAGAGAAATGATTTTGGCTGTAGTTGTAGTTGCAATTTTAGTGCTTTTTATCGGGTATCGGGTTTATGGTAATTTCTTATCTCGCCAATTTAATCTAACTAATACCCATCCTACTCCTGCGGTCCAATTTAATGATGGTATAGATTATGTGCCTGCTCACCCCACATTGCTTTTGGGACAACACTTTTCAGCTATTGCGGCCGCAGGTCCTATTGTCGGTCCAATACTTGCGGGTATATGGTTTGGCTGGCTACCTGCCTTATTATGGATACTATTAGGGTCAATCTTCATTGGCGGAGTACACGATTTTACATCTCTTGTGGCTTCCATCCGGCATAAAGCAGCCTCTATAGGCGAAATAGTGAAACAAAATATGTCCCGAACAGCTCATATCTTGTTTTTAATTTTTGTCTGGGCTTGCCTAATTTATGTGATAATTGCATTCACAGACATTACGGCACAGACTTTCAAAACTACTTCCGCTTATACTGCTTTTGGGGCAGGAGTGGCAGGGTCATCTGTACTTTATATTATTGCAGCTATGGTAATGGGTATCTTTTTATACAAGTTCAAACTCAAATTGTGGCTAACAACACTTATATTTTTGCCTATCGTATTATTTATTATCTGGATTGGCCCACACCTGCCGAAGTCTATTTTGTCTTTCTTGCAGGAGCTACCAGTTAAGCAGTGGCATATATTTTTATTACTCTACTGTTTTATCGCCTCAATTATTCCTATGTGGCTATTATTACAGCCACGCGGATATCTGGGTGGATGGCTACTTTATCTCATTATTGCCATTTCCTTGATTGGTGTATTATTTGGCAGATTTGAAATCGGGTATCCTGCTTTTAAGCTCGTGGGATTAAAAAGTGTTGTCAACGGGAACCCTATTTTCCCTATTCTATTTATCACCATAGCTTGTGGTGCCTGCTCCGGATTCCATGGTATTGTGTGTTCCGGCACCACTTCAAAGCAACTTGCCCGCGAAACGGATGCTAAAATTATAGGACTTGGCGGAATGTTGCTTGAAGGACTGGTAGCAGTGCTGGCATTAGCTACTCTAATGATATTGCCACAAAAAATTGACCTCACTTATACTGACCCGAATCTAATCTATGCTAATGGGATTGCCCGTTATATGGGACTTATAGGAGTAGGATTTAATATTGCTTTCCCGTTTGCTTTGCTTGCATTTTCTACTTTTGTGTATGATACTCTTGATGTCTGCACTCGTCTGGCAAGATATGTATTTCAGGAAATTACAGGACTACGCACAAGACTTGGCGGCGTAATTGCAACCGTAATAAGCTTATCTATACCGCTCGCATTTCTGATGACTACACAAGAGAAGGGCTATCTTGTAGCGTGGCAGATATTTGGGACAAGTAATCAGCTTTTGGCAAGTCTAATACTTCTCGCAGTCTCAGTATGGCTAATCAAGAGTGGCAAAAAAGTAATTTACACTATCTTGCCTATGTGCTTTATGCTGGTAATGACATTTTGGTCATTGGGACTAAAAATTCTATCCCTTGTAGATAATTTACCTGCTTGGATTAGCGGTCAGCATATAAAACCTGATATTGTGATTTCAGGCATCACAAGTAGCATACTTTTTACACTAAGTCTATGCTTAGTACTTGAAGCAGTAAGGGTATTGAGATTAAAAAAAGGAGCAAAATGATACAAGAAGCTAAAAAGCTAATTCCTAAAAAGCTATTATTAGTAATCTGCCTATTGTGTCTTCCAATACTTTTAGTATCCGGGAGTAAACCCCCTATACAAAAGATAGATAAGAAACGCGAATTAGAGATGAAATTACTAAATATGCTAACAAACGATAGTGCTCATATAGGAATAGTTAAATTTAAGCCCATAGTTGCTGATACTGTATGGGCTGTACTTGATACCGCAGATAGTCAGATAGGAATAGTGTTTAGAGTTTTCCCAAAAGGATATAGTGGAGTAATTGAAACTTATGTAGGGTTGGATATGGATACTACGGTTATGGGAATAAGAACAGCAACACCAGCAGAAGGGCTAAAAGAGACACCGGGATTAGGGGACAAGATAAATGAAACCGAATTTAAGTCTCAATTCATAGGTAAAAAGGAAAAAGAGATTCGATTAAAAAAGGATGGCGGTACCCTTGATGCTATAACAGGAGCGACTATTTCAGCCCAAGCCGTTGCTGACGGAGTAAGAAAAGGGATAAAAAGTCATAAAAAATACCTACACTAATTTATATCCACCTTTCTATATTACTAAGCATTAACTAATGGAACTCAATAAGGGTACATTTTCACAAATAAAGGTTGGAGCAAAAGCTTTTTTGATAATTACAGTTATTAGCATTACTGCTATTTTAGTCATTACTGCCAAAAAAGAAACCCTATCCAGTCTGCATCAAATAAGTCCATTTTTCCTATCTCTTGCTCTATTTACTTGTCTTCTACGGATGTACCTTGAGTGCCTGAGACTCCAAACTCTTACTTGGGCGTTTGGGAATTGGCTTGACTTCAAGTCAAGTACCGATTTTACCATAGGTGGCTACTTCCTTACGCTTACTCCTTTTGGGGCAGGTGGATTGCCATTGCAAATTTATATCCTTATGCGGAAGAAGTTTTCATTTGGCGAATCCAGTGCTATTATAGGGATGAGAGGGATTACGGGACTTGTTGCCTTTGCATTATTAGGCATACCTGCATTAAAGATTGCGCAACATACATTTATAGGAGGCACAGGCATAAAAATTCTTTCCCGTTATCTATTAATACTTTACAGCATATTTTTTACTCTACTTATTTTAGTAATGGCAAAAACAGACTGGGTTAAATATCGTCTCTCGCGGTGGAATAAATTTTTCATCCGCCGCAAGAAATATAGGATGGCAGATTTTTTGGGCAACAAGGTATCTAATGAAATAGATAGATTTAAGACTGGGCTAAAAACCAGTTGTCGTCAAGGCACATATAAACTAATACTTACGATTTTTCTCTCCTGTCTCTCGTTATTTATTTATACTCTCATAGCCCCGCTTATATTCATTGGACTTGGCATTGATGTCCCTATTATAGAGACGGCAATAATTCAGTTAGTTTTAACATTTGTGCTGATGTTTGCCCCAACTCCCGGTGGATCAGGTATTGCTGAGGGTATAGGGGTAGCAATTTTTAGAGATATATGCACTAAACCCGAATTACTCGGCGTATATGTAGTTTTGTGGAGATTCTTCTCTTACTATACAGGCGTAATACTTGGTGGCTTTATTATTTTACGAATGTTAGTCATAAAAAAGAATTGACAAGAGTAAATAATGTCATATCATAACTTATTATGCGATATATAGTGATTACCGGTGACCTTGTTGGGTCAAGTAAATTATTGGACAGAGGGAAGGTGCAGACGCAAGTCAAAGCTACACTTCACAAGATGAATAGATTATTTCGGCAAGATATAGTAGTAGGATTTGCATTTTCAGGTGGCGACGAATTCCAAGGGTTAGTTAAATTAGGAGATAAAGTGTTTGCTCTGCTAAAGGAATTCCAAAAACAACTATACCCGGTTAAAGCATATTTTGGTATTGGCTATGGTGAAATAAGCACTCCTATAGCCAAGACAACCGTAGAAATGGATGGCGAATGTTTTCATAATTCAAGAAAAGCAATTGAATATGCCAAGAAATTACACCAAGAAATAGTGTTCATTACTGGAAATGAAGAAAAGAATACAATTCTTAATACTGTTTTACAGTTAATTAGTGCCATTAAATCCTCATGGAACGATATCCATTACCGGAGGATATGGAAATACGAAGAACTAAATACATTAGAGCAAGTAGCAGAAAAAGAAGCCGTAAGTCTAAGGGCAATCTCTAAAACCTTGCAAGATGCTAAATATGATGCCATTAGAAATGCAGAAGACTTTATATGCCAGGAATTAACCCTAAAATGAAATTGAACCCCCAGAGGTTCAAAAATGAAATTGAACCCCCAGAGGTTCAAAAATGAAATTGAACCCCAGGAGGTTCAAAAATGAAATTGAACCCCCAGAGGTTCAAAAGTGATTTTATGCAGAGAATGAGGAAATGAAAGTAATTGTGGTATTAATAGGGTACATATTTAGTTTATTTGGTGGTAGTCTAATTGTATCTATTATTTGCAGTAAGTTCAAGATACCTGATATTGATAAGATTTCTGGTCTTACCGTAAAAGGGGCAGGCAAATATATTGGTTATTTTGAGCGGTTTATTGTTTTGACATTTATGTTATTAAATCAATATACTGCGATAGGGTTAGTTTTGACGGCTAAATCTATAGCAAGGTTTGAAGCCCTAAAGGAACGGGGAGTAGCTGAATATTATCTTATAGGAACTTTGTGTAGCATATCTATTGCCATTTTAGTCGGTGTAGGATTAAGATTCGTGATATTATGAGCCAAATTATACAGGTCAAGGTAATTCCTAATGCCAAGAAAAACGAAGTCAAGGAGGTGCAACCTCATAGAGAAGGTATGGAGCTTAAAGTCTATGTTATGGCACCTCCAAGGAATGGCAAGGCAAACAAATTACTGCTTGAAGTTTTGGCAAAGCATTTTAATGTTCCTAAATCCAGGATGAGTATTCTAAGAGGCGAAAAGGCAAGGAATAAAGTTTTGCAAATCAGAGGTACGACCTCATAGAAGACAGAGATGGAATTTAAGTTAGTTTCACAATTTAAGCCTACGGGAGACCAGCCGAAAGCTATTAAAGAGTTAGTTGCTGGTATCAGAAGGGAGGTGCGACCTCAAGGTGATAAGTTTCAGACTTTACTGGGAGTGACCGGGTCGGGTAAAACATTTACTATTGCCAATGTGATACAAGAAATACAGAAGCCTACCCTTATTATTTCACACAACAAAACATTAGCGGCTCAACTTTATGGTGAATTTAAGGGCTTCTTTCCTCATAATGCGGTTGAGTATTTTATAAGCTATTATGACTACTATCAGCCGGAGGCATATCTTCCCGTGACTGATACTTACATTGAAAAAGATGCCTCTATAAATGCTGAAATAGGGCGTATGCGTCTTAATGCGGCATCCGCCTTGATAGAGCGTCAAGATGTTATTATAGTAGCCAGTGTCTCTTGTATTTATGGGCTTGGGTCTCCTGAGGAATTTAAAAAATATGTTGTCAGTATTAGGGAAGGAGTTGAGCTAGCGCGAGATGATTTAATTAACAGACTTATTAATATTCATTATGTTCGTAATGATATAGAGTTTGAGTATAGCACTTTTAGGGTCAAGGGTGATGTAGTAGAAATCTATCTCTCTAATGAGGATATAGGCATAAGAATAGAGTTTTTGGGTGATAAAGTAGATAAGATTTTCAAAATTCATCCCGTGACTATGGAAGTCATAGAAACTCTACCAAGTGTTCATATTTATCCGGCTAAGCATTTTGTTTTCTCTCAACCTACTCTTGATAAAGCAATTATAGGTATAGAGAAAGAATTAGCTGAACAGTTACAGTATTTTCGTTCTCACGGCAAATTACTTGAGGCACAGCGCCTTGAGAGTCGTACTCACTATGATATAGAGTTAATGCGTGAAATCGGTTATTGTTCTGGGGTTGAAAACTATTCGCGATGGTTATCGGGTCGTCAACCGGGTAGCCGACCCTCGTGTTTGATTGACTATTTTCCTAAAGACTATTTAATGGTAATAGATGAATCTCATGTTAGCATCCCTCAGTTAAATGGTATGTATAATGGTGACAGAATGCGTAAGAGCGTACTTATAGAATATGGGTTTAGATTACCTTCGGCGTTGGATAATCGGCCACTTATGTTTAATGAGTTTTTGGCTCTTGTGAATCAAGCCATTTTTACAAGTGCAACGCCTGCGGATTTTGAAACTACTCACAGCACTCAGATAGTTGAGCAGGTAATAAGGCCAACGGGTCTTATAGACCCTAAAATTATTGTCAAACCTACTCTTGGTCAGATAGATGATTTAATCTCCTGTATAAAAGAAAGGGCTACTCAGCATGAGCGTGTACTTGTTACTACACTTACTAAACATATGGCAGAAGAGCTGGCAAACTATCTAACAAAGGAAGGTATAAAAGTACGCTGGTTACACTCGGACCTTAATGCTATAGAAAGAGTAGATATATTAAGAGGTTTGCGGCTTGAGGATTTTGACTGCTTAGTGGGAATTAATTTATTGCGTGAAGGACTTGATTTGCCAGAGGTATCGCTTGTTGCCATTCTTGATGCTGACAGGGAAGGTTTTTTGCGTTCATTTACTTCGCTTATACAGATAACGGGAAGGACAGCCAGAAATGTTCATTCCGAAGTTATAATGTATGCGGATAATATAACTACTTCAATGGAAAAGGCAATTAATGAAACTAATAGGCGAAGGGATTTGCAAATAGAATATAATACATTACATAACATAATCCCAACAACCATCTACAAGACGCGGGAAGAAATTTTAAGCTCTACAATAGTAGCACACAAAACTAACAAGATTGATGAACCTAATGAGATTAACGATAAGTATTTGTCTAAAATAGATAAACTTGAGTTAATTCGTCGGCTTGATAAGGAGATGAAGTTACTTGCTCGGGGCTTAAAATTTGAGGCAGCCGCTAAAATAAGAGATAGGTTGCGGGAGCTTAAAAATGATGTTAAAGAGGATAGTGAAGTTAGCGTTGCTGGAGGATATAGGAAAGGGCGATATCACCACAACAGCTCTTATTCCAAGTACACTAAAAGGTAACGCTGTTATAATAGCCAAAGAAGAAGGTGTACTTGCAGGTGGTAATGTAGCATATGAGGTTTTTAGGAGTTTAGACACGGAAATTAGATTTGAACAAGTAGTTCCGGATGGAAGTAAATTTAAGTTTGGGAGTATCCTATTTAATATAGAAGGCAAAATAGCCGCAATGATTACAGGAGAGCGGACGGCATTAAACTTTTTACAACATTTATCAGGCGTAGCTACTCTGACGAGTAAATTTGTTGAAAAAGTAGCCGGGACAGGAGTAAAGATTATAGACACCCGCAAAACTATACCGGGATTGAGAGGACTTGAAAAATATGCCGTTAAGTGTGGTGGTGGCGAGAATCACAGAATGGGACTTTGGGATATGATTTTGATTAAAGATAATCACATTATGGCAGCGGGCGGGATAAAGGAAGCAATATCAAAATGCAAAATGCAAAATGCAAAATGCAAAACCGAAGTTGAAGTTAAAAGTTTGGATGAGTTAGATGAAGTAATTAAGTATCCCATAGACCGGGTTATGCTGGATAATATGAGTATCACGCAAATAAAGGAAGCAGTTAAGAAATGCAAAATGCAAAATGCAAAATGCAAAATTGAGGTCTCAGGGGGTGTGAATTTAGACAATGTAAGAGAGATAGCCGAGGCCGGAGTGGGCTATATTTCAGTGGGTGCATTGACTCATTCTGCTCCTGCAATAGATATAAGTCTTAAAGTTAAAAACGATATTAACGATAAGGTAAAAGGAGGGTTAAAAAAATGATTATTTTATACATATTACTTACGCAACAAGGCATAGGACTTACTTCTGCTTACAATTATATGTTAGTTAATAGTCTTGGTCAATCAGAGGAGCAGAATATAGCGGGTGATTTTGTTACTGTTCAGACACTTATTGCCATAGCCCATGCATCTGTAGTACCGCTCAGTTTTGCCCTTGAAAAGGGTAGTCCATATGAAATGCAGTGGGAAACTATTATTCCTGTGCTTGCCAGTGATATTGGTGGTGGCTTACTTGGTGGACATTTAGGTGGGATGATTTGTCGTGGCTGGGTAAGTAGGGATGAGTCAGATATTCGTGCATTTCTTAAATCTTTTGTGGCGGGGCTTTTTGCAGGTGTTGTATGGGGGGGGGTAACTTCGGCATCTTGGGCAATAACGACTCGTGACTATTCGCACGAGGGAAAGAATGTAGGGTATGATGGAAGCCTATATGGTAGTGTGGCAGGATGCGTTGTCCTTAGTAGTATTACTCATGCAATAGTAGTTATATTACGCAAATGAGAATTCAAAAATCAGAGATTAATAGAAACTTGTTGAAACTAATGGAGATTTGTAGAAACACAGATTTTTATTTCCACTTAATTTCTACGAATCTCTATAAATCTCTGTTTGCTTTTCGCTTTTTGAGTTTTGAACTTTGAGCTTTGACATTTGAACTTTTAATTAAAGGTATGAAATTACTTTCATTAAGAGATGTATATGGTGAGACTCTTGTAGAGTTAGGTAGGTCAAATCCGAATATAGTAGTGCTTGATGCTGACCTTGCCTTTTCTACTAAAACCCACTTATTTAAGGAATTTTTTCCTGATAGATTTTTTGATTTAGGGCTTGCAGAAGCTGATATGATGTCCACGGCGGCTGGACTTGCTTCTTGTGGGAAAATAGTATTTGCTTCTACATTTGCCATTTTTGCTACTGGTAGAGCATATGAACAGATACGCTTATCAATCAACTATTCCCAATTATCTGTTAAAATTGTTGCCACACATGCTGGACTGGCAACAGGAGCGGATGGTTATTCCCATCAAGCACTTGAAGATATTGCCTTAATGAGAGTTTTACCTAATATGCAGGTCATCGCTCCTTGTGATACAGAACAGGTAAGTTCTATTATTAAGACAATTGCCCAAATAGATGGTCCATTTTATGTTAGATTGCCTAAAATATCTCTGCCTAAAATTTATGAACACTTTGAATTTCAACCGGGTTGTTCCGTTGTGCTACGGGAAGGCAATGATATTACTATTGGTGCCATTGGACCTATGGTTGCAGAAGCATTGGAGGCACACAATATATTAAAGTCAAAAGGTATAAGTGCACGAATTATTGATTTCGTATCTGTTAAGCCAATTGATGAAACAGCCATTAAAAAAGCGTGCATAGAAACTAAAGCATTCATCACTTGTGAAGACCATTCTGTTATTGGTGGTTTAGGTGATGCCGTTGCGAAAGTTATTTTAGAATATAAGCCAATACCTCATTTTAGAGTCGGAGTACAAGATACTTTTAGCGAATCCGGTGACCATACAGACTTGTACAATAAATATGGTCTTATGGCTAATCATATCGCTAACTATGCTATTAAACTATTAGACTCTTAACTTTATGATTGAATTTATAGGAGTGTACAAGTTTAATTTAAGGAATCTAAACTTCAAGATAGAGGACAGAGAATTTGTTAATCTGGTCGGTCAGGGTGGGACTGGCAAAACTACTATCCTGAAATTGGCATACGGTGAAATAACTCCTGATCGAGGGACAATAGTTATAAATCCCAAATCCCAAACTCCAAATCCAAATGCCCGCTTAAGAATAGGATATATTACTCAATCTAATACATTTCTTGAAGATAAGGATGTCTTAACTAACCTTGAGTTTCCACTTAAATTTTTAGGCAACCATAATAGACAAGAGATGCTTTCTGTCCTAAACAAATTGGGACTGGATAAATATTGTAAATCCAAAGTTCGCGACCTTCCTTGTTCTGCTCGCCAATTGCTTAAAATAGCACTCTCGGTAGTAAAGAATCCTATATTATTGCTTGTAGATGAGCCATTAGCGAATCTTGACCCTGACCAATCTTCCACAGTATTGACTCTTCTTAAAGATATGCATTCTACCGGGACAACTATCTTGCTCGCTACATCCCTACCAGTTCAGTCTGAGACAAAAGAACTTCACTTAATCAATGACGAGATAATGAAATCTGCCCCGCCTGCTGCGGGATTTCCAACAGGATTTTCACCAGAATATAATAGTGAGCAAGAAACAAGTTAAAAGTTCTCCACCAGAGGGCGGATCAGCCTCAGGCTAAAAAGGTTTATTAGAAGCTAAATTCAGCAAAAAATCTTACCCCCACGCTTCTTGTATTTCCTGTTCCTGTCTGGTACCAGTTTTGAGTATAAGACATATTGGCACCACCAGTTATGGCAGTTGAGAAATTGTAACTTAATTGCGGTAATATACTAATAGACCTGGTGTCTTTTGTTGTAGTATTGCTTTTTACATTTTTAGACCAGTCAGTTGAATAACTTGTAGTAAGTGCAAAATTCAGGTCGCTTGTCCATTTTACCCGCGATAATAGGGGTATTTTTATTCCCTTAGGCGCACGGAATGTGTATCCTCCTTGTAATGAATAGTCTGCTCTTTTACTTTCAATAATTCCCGTTCCTGCACCTACTGTTTCATTTCGTCCCGTATTAAAGATACTTGATAAATTAAGAGATATACCTCGTTTCCACTGACTTTGTACTCCTAATCCATAGTTTTGGGTTTGCGAGATACTCGTAAAAGGTTGCGCTTTTTGGCCCGATTTATTCCAATTTGTTGTGTAGTCAACTGAAGTGGTTATAGAGTTGAACCATTTGTTTAATGTAATAAATCTCTCTAACCCTGATATTGACAAATCCATCTGTGGATATTTAGTACTCACAGATTGTGTTATACTATTCATTCTTTCTGCTTCACCAATAGTTTTACTCCATCCTCCTGTAAGTGTAAGCAATCCGGCTGAAAATCCTACCCGCGATATTCCATAATTCCAACTAATTTGTGCTCCATTGCGTCCATCTTCTATCCAGTTTTCGGGCTCATCCGCAATCCCCCATCTATATTTGTAATCAGGTGGGTCAGATAAAGAATAAAATTGCGATGCCTTTGCTATAGAATATGACAATGAAGGTATATGGAGTTTACGAGATAGCTTTTCTGTTTGCATTAAAATCCATTGTGGTGTTCCTTTTTTGGCGGTAGAGTCTTTATTTTCATCTCTTAAGCGAGTTATAATGCCTAATGATTTATTCAAATTAACAGGTATATCAAAAGCCAAGCTATTAGTGTTAGATACATTTCTAAGTAATCCGAGTTCTGCTGTATGCGTTTCTTGACAGGTAGTAGCATAGTTGACTTTGGGCGATAAGAAGCCAAAAACAGATGGCGAAAAGCTAACTCCTACCCTCTCACCTCTACCTGTCTCGGTATCGTGTTTATTAGTTGTTGTATCATATCTTGAAGTATCGGCTTCAAGATTTAAATCATTAGTCATTGACATAGAGTATGTAAGAGAGAGCGGATTTATTGGAATATATGAAAACCCTCCTCCCTTAGCTATGTTGCGTTCCGGGGGTGCAGGATTAGTAAGCGTATATACGGAGTCAACTGTATTATTCACCGTATCTTTAACTTCTGTTAATCTGTATCCTCTTGCCCTTGAGTAAGAGTAGCTCGTATTGGCATCTATTCTTTGCGGATAATACCTAATTTCCATACCCCTAATTTTAATTGCCGGTAACTTGGGCGCATACCCATACCCCATAGAACCCGAGTAGCTTTGCGCTGTATCAATAGTAGTAAATGCATTAGAGAAGGCATCTCTATAACTAACCCGCGTACTAAGATTATCTAATGTTAGCCGTAGTAATCTATTTTTACTTCCTGACTTTGCCAAACTAATACCAGCTGTTCTTGTAAGAGAGTTTGAAGTTTGGTGTTTGGTTTGTTCTTCTGTCAGTATAATATCAGACCCGGTTTGATATTTGGGCAAACTTGTAGTTCTCGTAATTCCCAAATCTAATGGTATAGCAATGCCCCACTGCGATGGGAATAATTTAGATACCTGTATGCCACTATGTAGATTGAGTGAGCGATTAGAATTTGTAGCATAAGCTTCTCTCATAGTCGTAAAAGTAGATAGATTTTGAAAATATGGGTCGCTTGTCCTATAAGAAAGACTAATATCCGCAAAATCAGCCATTTTCGTAGATATACTTACATTAGCCGCTACACCACTTTCTCGTCTTGGGTCAGTTAATCTTAATTCATCTATCCATATTTCGCCGGATATTTTTTCTGTCCCTTCATTAATCACGCCAAGTTTTACTCTTCCTATATTCGTAAAAGAAGGATTACCTCGTATCCTGTAATTCCCATAAACAAAAATTGCAGTATCCGTAGTTGACTTTTTAAGCTTTAATTGTGCGAGGTCTTCAAGGTTTATTTCGATTTCGTGCCACGCCTCGTCTTGGAAATCTGTTCTATACTCATAATAATTTGAATTATCCCCTCCTACTCTAATAAAAACTTTTGCTTCCCCTTTTTCTCTAACCCAAAACTTTAATGTCTGGTATTGAATAAAGTTTCGCGCTCTTGTGTAGAGAGTATAGCAGCCCCCTTCATTTAGACTATCAACAGTATCCAATTCAGTATAGGTTAAAACTAACGACTGTTCTTTTTCTTTTCTCCCCAATTGGTCGGTTTTAATAACAACCGAAGGCGGTGTAAAATAATCTAAATCTTCCTCATTATTTTTGACTCTTATTTTAACTTGTTCACTGCCTTCGTGTCTCCATGATTTAGTACCTACAATATCCATAGCCGCAATCTCAATAGAATCACCTTTAGAAATACTATCTACCCAAATTCTTGCATATTTAATACATTCCCATTGTGGCAATCCTACTTTATTAGAATCACCCTTAATAAGCGGGATTCTAAAAAACTTCCACCCATTACTATGCTCTATAGTTGGGGTATCGTTTTCCATATCAACAGTAAAAGCGAAATAGTTAGAAGTCTGGTTGAGCAGCTGATTACGGTCAAGGTCTTCGCCATCCAATTGACTGTTCCCTTCGGTGCCATTAATTTTAGAATAATCATTGGGATTGCTGGCATTATAGTAATAGTCATCATTTCCGTCATCTCCTGTCACCAAAGTACCATCTGTTCCATCAATTCCATCTATTCCATTATCTTCTCCTATATCTAATATATTATTACCATCCTTATCTTCTGTATCTAATCCATTAGTGGAACCTTTAATAGTTCCATTCGCATCCCTCCGAATAGCATCTTCCGGAATATCTGTGCCTATATCAATATGTAATTTAGCATTATCATCTCCTTTAACCCACACCTCTAAATACTCATCTTGCGAAAAGTCTTGTCCCCCTGTGAAAAGGCAAGTCTGCAACGAAGACCAATAAACTGAGCCACTATCCGGAAATCTCCAATTATTTTGTGCCGGGAAAGCAAGTTTTAGGACTGACTTTTTATCAGTCTTTTTGTAATCTGGCAAATAAGGATATAGGTCACCCGCCGGTATACCGTCGCGTGGATTATACCATAATGGATGAGCAAATTTTCCCATCTCTTGCCCACCAGGAATACTGCCAAAACTCCATTCAGCTCTTGATATTCCGAGCGAACTAACTGACCTTACTCCTTCCATATCATCCAGATATACTTCGCCCCGTGTATTAGGATTAGGCAACGAGAATCCTACATTTCCTTGAACTGTAAAACTTGATGGCGTTTCTGTCTCTATAAAAGGCAGTTTATCAATCGCTTTTGTTATCCACTCCGGGCGAGTACTTATATTTGCAACTGCCTCACCTAATATTATTCTACCCGGTTCACTACCAAAAGTAGGCCTAAAATCCATACTGGAAGTAGAATAATAAAGTAAGGCAGATGATAGTTCGCCGAGTTCGCCTATTTTAGTCTGCATCCTTGTACCGAGTAAATTTTTAGCTGTCGGCATAAACATAGGCACATATTGGAAATCAACTGTGATTTCGGCATTTTGGTCAGCAGCAGATGGGGTTTTGAATTTTATCCACCCTGTTTCATAGTCTATTTCGTAATCTACTCCTTTTTGCATTTTCTGACCATTGATTTTTACTTCCTCTGACCCCTCAATGACATTCATTATATCAAGGGCATATTCGGTTGTCACTCCTTTATATTGAACCCAGATATAGTATTTAGGAATGTAATTGTTAAAATTAGGCAGATGATAGATTTTGTCAGATTCCATACCCAATGAATCTACAGGTGTGCTGCCTAAAGTATCCAAAACAAAAGGATAAGGTGAAGGGAAAATAATTATCCCGCGTGTAGAATCAAATACAGCCGCTTTTATTCTTCCGGAGGCATCCTCAAGCCCCATAAACTTACGATAAGTGATGTTAGTATTTTCCAATACCTCATAATCTTCACCGCTGCCAGTGTTTTTCTTAAATACTTTCAAATTTAACCCCGATACCCCTGACCCACCCACTGAGTAGATGTTTTTTAATTCATACCACCAAGAAATATATGAAGTATCAGCAGCCCCATTCATCCTTTCTCTTTTAAGTATTTGAAGGTCTCGCAAAGTATCAGCTCCCAGAGTATCCAACCTGCCTATAGTAATTGTACTATCATTCCAATCTTTATAAATCCATTCAATGGCTAACAAATCACTTTTAGAGAGTGAACTATTTAGCTCAAGAATAGGAAAACTTTTCACAGCATCAATTCCTAATGTGTTAAGTAAATAAAAGTTATCTGTGCCCGGATGTTTTTCTATAAATCTTCCTGTTGTTGTGTCAATTAACCCCGGATTAGTAGAATCCCAATTGGGTATATCAAATGCTTTACCAACTACTCCTTCTCCCTGTGTATTTGTCTCGTCTTTATCTAAATATACAGTTAACGAACAAACTTGCTTCGGTAATAAATCTGGATTGCCTGAATAAATATTATGTGGGTCTTGTAATGATTGCACATATTTAGGAGGCACAAGCAATAAAAAGCGTGCTTGTACAAAACTTATGTCATCAATTTTAGCTTCCCGCTCCGTTACGCCGCCTCCTTTCCATACCTTGTGCTGTGTTTCTGCTTCCTCCCTTGAAGCGATAGCTGTTATGTTAATAGGTCCTATTTTTGATTCGCTCTTTATTCCAAATAGTCCTTTATGAGAGGTCGCACCCCCTATCAAGACAACACCGGGCAACGAAAGGTCAGTATTACCTGCTTTTATAGATTGTACTATTTCGTCCTCATTCCCTATATATTCAAGTCTGATAGTATTTTTGAGGTCAAATTCTCGTTCTGAATTGTGGTCAATAAAGACATGGATTTTCTCGCCTATAGTGCCTTTAAGATTAACCCCCAACCTTTGTTGCATCTCAAGCGTAGGGAACCAACTTTCTTGCGAATATTCGCTTTGTTGTTGCAGGAAGTTTTGTGTCCTACTGCCGCCAAATTCTATTCTCTGACTACCGGAGACATCTATTTGACCGCCCTGTCCTATAATACTGGCAACGGGTTTGGGAAAATTAACAGGTATATCTATTACAGGAATTATACCTCCTGTACTACTACTGGCACTACCGGTTGATTTGATTAGTTTAGCACCTTGCGAGCTGGCTATAGCTAATTGGGATAGATAATCTTGGAAAGTAGAGAAGTATTTGACTTCAAGACGGACAATTACTCCATCTTTTAACTGATAATAACTAATAAACCCTTTATTCCAAGATATTTCTATTTCACGCGTGAGAGAAGGCAAGAGATTGAAATTAAAGTCCGGAATAGAAAGCAAAATAAATAAAATGATACTCATATTAAGAAGCTATAAGCAGTAAGGATTAAGAATTAAGCAACTACTAAAAATTTACTTCCTGCTTATTCCTTATTGAAAATCCCGACCCGGCAGGGCTACTTATACCTTATATCTATTTTGGATATTGTCAAGCCAAAAGTTTTGTTTTCTGACTTGACACTTTCTCTTTTTGCTATATTAAAACGATTAGTCTTATGGAACATTATCAAACTATTGTCATTGGTGGCGGTGCAGCAGGTTTAATGTCCGCTATTACATACGCACGGAACAAAAAATCATCCCAAGGGCTTCTGGTTATTGAAAAAAACATAACCCTTGGGCGTAAAATTACGGTTACTGGAAATGGAAGATGTAATTTAACAAATCTTAATACTGCACCTGATAAATATTATGGGCAAAATACTAAATGCTTGTATAACATATTTAATCGCTTCTCTTACAAGGATACGATTATTTTTTTTGAAGGTCTGGGGGTACGATTAAAAACTGAAGATGGGGATCGCATATTCCCGATTACTAATCAAGCTATTACCGTTTTGGACTTACTCATAGAGGAAATTACTCGGCTTAACATTAGCACAAAAACTGGGGAGCAGGTTGTCCATCTAACACCAAAGGGAAAGGGTTGGGAAATTACAACAGATAAGGGCATTTATCAGTCAAAATCTGTTATCCTTAGCACTGGTGGTAAAAGTTATCCCCAGTTGGGTTCAAGCGGCGATGGTTTTGAATTTGCACGGCATTTGGGACACCGAATTATAGAGCCCCGCCCTGCATTAGTGCCAATGGAATTAGTAGGCAACTGGTATCACAAGCTACAAGGCGTTAAAACGGATGCAGAAATAACTATTGTTGTTCAGGGTAAGACAATGGCCACAAAAGCAGGAGAAGTGCTTTTTACTCATTATGGGATTTCAGGGCCTGTAATAATAGACCTTAGTCGTCTAATAATGGATTATTTGCCTAAACAAAGTAGTGCAGTTTTAATTAATTTCTTTCCCGGGTATACTACTGAAAGCTTGAAGCAACTTTTGACTATGCGTTGGCAGGCACAGCCACAAAAAACATTTTTAAACTCTTTATTTGGACTATTGCCTAAAAAATTATGCATCGTGCTGGCACGAGAATTAGAAATAGAAGAAACTATTTGTGTAGGTCAAATATCTAAAAAGGAATTGCATCGTATTGCTGACCGACTTACTCACTGGACAATAGAAGTCAAAAAAACCCGTCCTTTTAGTGAATCAATGGTAACCGCAGGTGGAGTGGCAATGGATGAAGTTAATAGCAGAACAGAATAACTAAACTATTACAAAATGGAAAATTCTATTTATTGTCCATATTGTTATAAATATACTTATCTGACTAATAGGGGGGGATGGTCGAATGGACAAACTCAGTATTGGATGGGTGAATGCAACTCATGTCATAGAGTTGTCTTGGGAGTTGAGGAACCGGAAGAACATACAATGTATCCTCTTCCCTTACCTAAACCTGTGGACGAGAGAATTCCTGAACCCATAAGAAAAGACTTTGAAGAAGCTCTAAAATGTTTTAGCATTGAAGCTTATAGAGCGGCAGGAGTTATGGCAAGACGAGCAATGCAAAGTTGCTGTCTGGATAAAGGGGCAAGTGAAGACAAAAAGTTAAACAACCAGATAGAATGGCTTTTCACGGAAAGAATAATTACAAAAGAGTTAAAAGATTGGGCTAATGAAGTTCGCTTAACAGGTAATGATGCTGCTCATCCCAAAAAGCCAGCAGAAGATAAATCTGTTACAAGAGAAGATACTAAAGAGATTTTAGACTTGTTGGAGCAATTTACCAATGTTCTATATGTAGCACCCGCAATAGCCGAAGAAAGAAGGAAATCAAGAACACAGGATAAGTCTCAAAAAGTATAATAAAAGAATGGACTATTAATTATTTTGTTGGCTTGTTATCATCCCCGGATATAAGAGGCAAGTAGCGTTGAGATTTCCTGGCCCCGTGGGGACACAATACTCATTTTTGCATACTTATCTCGCTACTGCTTTTTTACATTAAACCCTTAAACTCCCTAATTGAAATCTCTAAGTCCTTTAGGATGCTTTTAAGAATTTTAGGGTGTAATATTTTCCCTTTATGTTCTGGAATAGTAATCCTTATTCCTTTTTCATTCTTATAAATTTTATGACTGCCGGATTGTCGTGAGAGTCCAAACCCTTTCTTTTCAACTACTCTTATGACTTGAGTTGCTGTAACTCTGGGATTTTTTTCTTTCATACCGCAACTTCTACTGCGGTGACACTCACAGAATCCACCTTCGGAATAGATATATGTTCCGCCAATCTATCTTCTATATGAAGTTTTATAGCGTCCTCTATATTTTCCAATGCTTCTTCATATGTATCGCCTTGAGTATAACAGCCCTGTAGATTCGGACAGTAGGCAAAATATCCGTCTTTATCTTTTTCAATAACTACAGAAAACAAACGCTTTTGCATCTTACCTCCCACTTTATATATATAACTTTATATGTATTTCTTAAAAAGTCAACTAAATTTTTTGTCCCCCATCTATACAAAGCTAATAGCACCGGGATTTGCCGCTTTTAGACGGCATCCCCCGCATACTGCGGGGTGATATTCTCGGCAACAATAATCTAAACAATATCAAAATTCCGATTAAAGTTTTACTTGACATTTTATATAACAAGCATATAAAAAGACAAAGTGGAAATATCAGCATCAGAAAAGGGGACAGGACTTCAAAAATCAGTTCCCACACAAAGCACAGAAGACAGAGGACAGAAGACAGAAAAGGGGAAGATGTGAAGTTTGAAACAGTGTCGGTTGAAAATCCCGCATCAAGCGGGGGTGAGCCGGTCAAATCTTTATATACACCTACGGATTTGGAGAATTTTGATTATGAGCAGGAGCTTGGACTTCCCGGTCAATATCCATTTACTCGTGGTGTGTACCCTAATATGTATCGTGACCGCATATGGACGATGCGACAGTTTGCGGGCTTCGGCACCCCTGAGGATACGAATAAGCGCTTTAAATATCTATTAAGTCATGGTCAGACCGGGCTTTCGGTTGCTTTTCACTTTCCTACTTTATATGGTAAGGATTCAGACCATCCAATGTCTCAGGGTGAAGTAGGTAAGTGTGGTGTGGCAATTGACACATTACGGGATATGGAGATTCTATTTTCTGGTATTCCTTTGGACAAGATTTCAACCTCTATGACTATCAATCCGCCGGCGGCTATGTTGCTGGCTATGTATATTGTAGTGGGTGAAAAGCAGTGCGTCCCGGCTAATCTGCTTACCGGGACTATCCAAAATGATATGCTTAAAGAATATCAGGCACAAAAGACATGGATTTATCCGCCTATTCCTTCTTTGCGTATAATAGTAGATACAGTAGAGTATTGCAGTAAATATGTACCTAAATGGAATACAATATCAATTTCCGGTTATCACATAAGGGAGGCAGGAAGCACAGCATTGCAGGAGCTGGCATTTACCTTAAAAAATGGGCTTACATATATTGAGAAGTGCATAGAAAGGGGTCTCAATGTAGATACATTTGCCCCCAGGTTTAGCTTTTTTTTCAATTCGCATTTGGACTTTTTTGAAGAGATAGCCAAATATCGTGCCGCCCGCCGAATATGGGCAAGGGAGATGAAAGAGCATTACCATGCCCAAACCCCATCTTCTTGGCTGATGAGATTCCATACTCAGACCGCTGGCTGTACTCTCACGGCACAGCAGCCGGAAAATAATATTGTCAGAGTCGCTTTCCAGGCCCTATCAGCTGTATTGGGAGGGACGCAAAGTTTGCACACTAATTCAATGGACGAGACGCTTGCCCTACCTACTGAGAAGGCGGCAAAAATAGCACTAAGGACACAACAGATTATTGGATATGAGAGCGGCGTAGCCAATACTATAGACCCACTCGGTGGTAGTTATTATGTGGAGTCATTGACTAATAAAATGGAACAAGGTGTGTATGAGTATTTTAATAAAATAGATGCCCTTGGCGGCGTAGTTAGAGGGATAGAGATTGGCTTTTTTCAAAAAGAGATAGCAGAATCTGCATATAAGTATCAGAGGGAATTGCAGCAGCAGGAGAAAATAATGGTCGGCGTCAATAAGTTTGTAGAAGAGGTTAAACCTCAAGATGAGCCACCGCAAATAGAGACTTTGAAAATCTCACCCGAAGTGGAAAAACACCAAATAGCAAGATTAAAACAAGTGAAAGCAGAACGAAATAATACAAAAGTAAAAGCAGGGCTAATGCGATTAAGGGAAGCGGCTCGTAGTGGAGAGAATTTGATGCCTAAAATACTTGACTGTGTGCGTGAATATGCTACTATTGGCGAGATGTGCGATACTTTGAAAGAAGAGTTCGGTGAATATAGAGAACCGCCTATATTTTGGTAGCTAAAAGTATGTTTTATTTTGAAATAATGGAAGGGTTATATAAAAATGGAATCAGATACTTGATAGTAGGTGGATTATCTGTCAATCTTTACGGGGTTCCGCGTGTGACACAAGATATTGACCTTATCATCTCTATAGATAAAGAAAATATTCTTAAAATAATCTCTCTCTTGAAGAATCTGGGTTATGTTCCGCGATTGCCTGTAGACTCTAATGACCTTGTTGATTCTGCTAAAGTAAGAGATTGGATTGAAACTAAAAATCTCAAAGCATTCAGTTTTTATCATCCAAAAGCTACTTATAAAGTTGTTGATATTATACTTGTTCATCCACTGGAGTTTGAAGAAGTATTTCTGAATAAAACGGTAAAAAGGGTAAAAGATATAGAAATTTATCTCGCTTCAATAGATGATATTATAGAGATGAAAAAGTTTAGTGCCAGGCCTCAGGATTTCAGTGATATAGAGATGCTGAAAAAGGCAAAAAAATATAGAGAGAGCGAGAAATGAAAAAGGGATTTTCCTATACACTTGAAGAGGAAAAGATAATTGATTATATGAAATTATCTACCGAAGACAAGTTAAACTGGTTGGAAGAAATCAATGAATTCACAGAGTTAGTCCTGAATAATAAAGAAAAAGAGATGAGAGCAAAGATAAGAGAGTGTAAAATATAGCAAGGAGGATATAGAGAACCACCTATATTTTGGTAGGAGGTAAAATGGGAAATAAGATAAATAGTATCAATGGAGTGTTGGGGAGGATTAAGAAATTGGATATGGAGGAACAGGCATATATATTAGAGGTTCTTTTCAAAAGGTTAGTTGAACAAAGGAGTGCAAAGATAGCAAAGAGAGCTATAGAAGCAGAAGATAACTATGAGATAGGAGAAGCAAAAATAGGGACTCTTAAAGATTTATGGGAAGACTTAAATGCTTGAACTTATCTGGGACGAGAAGTTTAAGAGGACATACAGGAAGTGGAGCAAGAACATCCGGAGTTAGTAGAAGTTTTTAAGGAGAAGATGGAGTTATTTGTAAAAGGGCCATTTCATCCGTTTTTAAGAACACATTCTTTGAGTGGAGTTTTGCAAGAACTATGGTCGTTAAGAATAAATTATGAGTGTAGGTTAATTTTCAAGTTTGCAGAGAAAAGGAAGAGGGTTTTACTAATAGATATAGGAACACATAATGAGGTATATTAAATAGCAAAGGGAGAGGTATGAAGAAACAGGTAAGTTGGCGTGAGAAATTGGAAAGAAAGAGTCCAAATTATGGCAAGATAGTAGATGCTTCTCATAATAAGGGTAAAAGATTAGGGCCTGGCAAATTGCTTATTCCTAATCCTTTGGATATAGATACCTTAATACGCAAGATTCCGAAGGGCAAGCTTATTACGGTAAGTCAAATTCGTGAACACTTGGCAAAAGATACCGGCGCAAATACAAGTTGTCCATTGGTGACAGGTATATTTATCCGGATAGTGGGTGAGACAGCAGAAGAAGATTTAAGTATTGGCAAAAAAGATATAACTCCATATTGGAGGGTAATTAAGGAAGATGGGAGTTTGAATCCTAAATTTCCAGGTGGCGTAGAACATCAGGCATCTCTTTTGAAAAAAGAAGGATATAAGATAGAGCTTGGTAAGGGCAAGAAGCCCCCACGAGTGAAAGATTTTGGTAACTTGTTGTATAAATTATAAATTAGGACAGATTTTTGAGAAAAAAGGATATCTTTGTTAGAAAAGAATAAAAGATGGAACTGAATAAAATATACAATGAGAATTCTTTAGCTACAATGAGACAGATGCCTGACAATTTTATTGATATGGTATTAACTTCTCCGCCTTATGACAATTTGAGAGATTACAAAGGTTACTTTTTCCAATTTGAAAGCATTGCCAAAGAATTGTTTAGAATACTAAAAATGGGTGGCGTTATTATTTGGGTTGTTGGAGATGCAAGTGAAAATGGAAGTGAAACGGGAACATCATTCAGACAAGCATTATTTTTCAAAAAAATTGGCTTCAATCTGAATGATACTATGATTTATTATAAAAATAATCCTATGCCAACCTCCGGCCCCCGATACCATCAACATTTTGAATTTATGTTTTGTTTTAGCAAAGGACAGCCTAAAACATTCAATCCAATTATAGAGAAATGTAAATATAATGGACTTGCTAACATGAAAAATAGAGGAATAAAAGGAGAATTAAATTACAAAAAAGTTGAGCGTACTACTGAAAAGAAAATAGGTAATGTTTTCTTTTATTCTGTAGGTGGTGGTATTTCTACGAAAGATAAAGTTGCTTATAATCATCCGGCAATTTTTCCTGAGCAATTAGCATTAGACCAAATAAAAACATGGAGCAATGAAAACGATTTAATTTATGACCCCTTTCTTGGCAGCGGCACAACCGCAAAGGTTGCTCATTTATTAAACAGAAAATGGATTGGTTCAGAAATTTCAAAAGAATATGTTGAAATAACTGAAAAACGACTTGAACCAATATTAAATAACTTATTTGTGAAAATATGAAATCAATTGAAGATGGCTCAAAAATAGCCAAAGACGGCTTTAAAAATGAAAACGATATTGTAGAAAAGTTTAACGACTGGAAAAAAGATAAAGATGCTCAGAGTTGGCTTATAATAATGAAATACGAACCAAAAGAGATTGAATATGTTGAAGCAGTAAAGATTTTTGGTTATAAATCAGATGTACAAGTCCAAGTTACTATAAAACTTAAAAAAGCTATTGATGTAGAGAATTTGCAAGTTAAGTTAGTTAGTAATCCGAGAGGATTTAATCAAATTGATAAACGGTGGGTTGACAAATATGTTGAAATGTGGAATATTCCCGACAATATAACATTAATACTAAAAAGATATACCGGTGAAATTAAGCCGAATGTCAGAAATACAAAAGACAAAAGAAGAATACTGGCCAATGAGTTTTCTGAAATCCAACAAAAAGCTATACTTGAATGGCTTATAAAAAATCAGGCATTAATAATAACAGATATATTAAAAGGTAGAGGTAAATTTGCAGCTGAATGGATGCTTGTTGCTCAAAAAATCAATAAAAATGCACGATGGATTTTAAGATCAATGAATTATTGTTTGAATTTCTTTGGTAATGGAGAAATTAAAATATCTGCAAGAGGAAATTTTAAAATAGGGCGTATTACAATGCAAAGAAAAGGTGGAGATGCGGGACGAGAAACGGCTAATATGTTACAATTTAAAATAAATCCAGCAGAACTATTTGAAGAATGAAAATTTGCACGACATTAAACTAATATGAATAAAAAAATAAGAGTTTTGATAGCGAAGCCGGGGCTTGATGGACATGATAGGGGTGCTAAAATAATAGCTGCTGCATTAAGGGATGCGGGTATGGAAGTGATATATACAGGGCTACATCAGACACCTGAACAAATAGTAGAGACCGCTATTCAGGAGGATGTAGATGTAATTGGTTTATCTATTCTTTCAGGTGCTCATCTGACTATATTTCCCAAAGTGATTAACCTTTTGAAAGAGCGAGGTGCGGAGGATATAATTGTTTCAGGTGGTGGTATAATTCCACCGGAGGATGTGGCGGAACTAAAAAAAATGGGAGTAGCGGAGCTATTTGGTCCCGGCACTCCCACAACGGAGGTAATAGAATGGACAAAACGGAAAACAGAAGACAGAGAACAGAAGACAGAGGTCAGAGAACAGAAGACGGAGGACAGAAGACGGAAGTCAGAAGTCAGAAGTTAGGGAAGTTTCGGCTTTCTCTTTTATCAGGAGGTAGGTTTTGGCTTGATGGTGGAGCGATGTTTGGCGTAGTACCTAAGCCATTATGGGAACGGCTTACTCCCTCTGATACACATAATCGGATAGAACTTGGTCTTAATTGCCTACTCATAGAGACGGGGGATAAAAATATTCTTGTAGATACGGGTATTTTGAGGATTGAGGATATTAAGTTTAATGAAATCTATAAAGTAGAATATGCGAGTATCCAAGATTCTTTAAGTCAGTTAAACTTGAGTCCCCAAGATATTGATATAGTTATCAACTCGCATCTCCATTTTGACCATTGTGGCGGAAATACTTATAAGAGGACAGAAGACAGAGAACAGAAGACAGAGAACAGAAGAGGGGAATTTGTGCCTTCTTTTCCTCGTGCTAAATATGTAATCCAGGAATTGGAATGGTATGATGCTACCCATCCAAATGAGCGAACACGGACAAGTTATATTTCTGACACTTTCCTCCCCCTTAAAGAGAGTGGTTCACCATGGAGTGGTAATTTGGAGATAGTAAAAGGGGATTGCGAGTTATTGCCTGGTATTCGTGTTCATTTAACGGGTGGCCATACGCGGGGACATCAGGTTGTAATACTTGAATCTAATGGAGAGAAGTGTATTTATTTTGCCGACCTTATTCCAACGGCTTCGCATATTAAAGTACCGTATGTGATGGGGTATGACTTATATCCACTTGAAACAATAGCCAAGAAGAAGGAGCTTTTGGAAATGGCATCTGACGGGCGATGGCTGACAATATTTGAACACGAGCCCAAAGTAGGCATAGGATATTTGGATAAAAGAGATGGGAAATTAGTATTTGTCCCAATAGTATAAACAATAAAAGAAAGGTGGTACAATGAAGTACAGGGAAGAGGATATTTTAAGGATTTTAGGTGAGAGGGTTAAGGAAAGGGGCAGATTGCCAACTAAGAAGGAGATTACCGAGGACAAGTGTCTGCCTTCATACGAGACAATGCGTAAGTATTTTGGCGACTTGCGTAATATGTCAAGGACTCTGGGGTTTAAGTTGGTCAGGAGAAGGTTTGACGAGGAGGAAATCTTTACGAGGATTAAAAAGTGGAGCCAAGAGTTGGGTAGGATGCCCACAGCAGAAGAAATTAAGAAGGATACTTCGTTGCCTTCTCCTACTACACTTGCTAAGTATTTTGGCTCGTGGAAGGGGTTACGGGAGCAATTGGGCTTTCAACCGGTTCGCAGAATAATTTATACGGATGAGCGGCTTTTGAGCTTATTAAAAGCGAAGACCGAGCAACTGGGCAGAGCGATTACGATTAAGGAGTTAATCGAGGATCGTTCGCTGCCTGCTATTGGCACTTATATAACGCGGTTCGGGTCAGTGGGCAGGGCGTTAAAAGCAATCGGCTATGAGACAAGGAAGGGCAGGAAAGCCCAGAAGAGTAGAAATTAGTAGAAATTAGTAGAAACTCGTAGAAACTTAATAGAAATTTGATGCTTACATCACTCTGTTGGATGCTTACATCACTCTGTTTGATGCTTACATCACTCTGTTTGATGCTTACATCACTCTGTTTGTGAATATGCAAGTAATTTCTATTTAATTTCCACCAATTTCTACGAATTTCTATATTCTCTTCCAATTCAGATAGGAGGGATTATGGAGGAGGTGCGACCTCAAATTAGGGATGCTATCTTACATAGGCGAAGTGTGAGAAGATATAAGCCGGACGAGCTTCCTGACAATCTATTGGAGCAGGTATTGGAGGCGGCGAGGTGGGCTCCTTCTTGGGCAAACACTCAGTGCTGGGAGTTTATTATTGTCAAGGATAAGGGGCTAAAGGAGAAGCTCCGCGATACTCTTACTCCGAATAATCCGGCGCGTGATGCCGTGGTTCAAGCACCTATTGTTATAGTTGCCTGTGGTAAGAGCGGTATTGCGGGCTACAAGAAAGGTGAGCCGGTGACCGATAAGCAAGAATGGTTTATGTTTGATGTGGCTCTTGCCTTGAATAATATAACCTTAGTCGCTCATTCATTGGGATTAGGGACTGTGCATATCGGGGCATTTGATGCCAAGAAAGTAGCCAAGATAGTTAATGTGGCTGATGGGGTTCTCGTAGTAGAGCTTATGCCGATTGGGTATCCTGATGAGCAGCCTGCTCCAAGACCAAGGAAGGAGATTAGTAGCTTTGTGTATCTTGATAAGCATGGTTGCCCTTATGAGGACAGAGGACAGAAGACAGAGGACAGAGGACAGAGGATAGAGGACAGAAGAGACAGGAGTAGGGCTTAAGTAGAAAGGGGGTAAAATGTTGGAGCGAAGCGTAAATCCCGCTTGCCCCGCTACGGCGGTGGTTTTGTCGGGAGTAGGTATTATTGGCTATGGGGCGTATCTTCCGAGGTACAGGATAAAGGTAGAGGATATAGCACATCAGTGGGGTATGGACCCCAATAGTATGAAGCGTGGCTTAATGTTGGAAGAGAAGACAGTTCCCGCTCTTGATGAAGACACTATTACTATTTCGGTCGCTGCTGCTCGCGATGCGATAAAGCGTGCCGGTATTAACCCGCAAGAGATAGGGGCTGTTTATATTGGGTCGGAGTCCCATCCGTATGCAGTGAAGCCAAGCGGTACAGTGGTAGCGGAGGCGCTCGGTATATGCCCTGATGTCCATGTAGCGAGCTATGAATTCGCCTGCAAGGCGGGTACTGAGGCAATGTGGGTAAGTCATGGGCTGGTGAAGGCGGGTGAAGTAAAGTATGCCTTAGCCATAGGGGCTGACACTTCACAGGGAGCGCCGGGTGATGCACTTGAATATTCGGCATCAGCGGGTGGTGCAGCTTTCATTATGGGCAGAGATAAAGTAGTAGCCGAGATTATGGCTACTTATTCTTATACTACTGATACGCCTGACTTCTGGCGCAGGGAATATGAGCATTATCCGCAGCACGGTGGCAGATTCACGGGTGAGCCGGCCTATTTCAAGCATGTATTGGGTGCGGCAAGAGAGATACTTAAGCGGACTAACTTGAAGCCCTCTGATTTTGCACACGCCGTCTTCCATATGCCGAATGGCAGATTCCCACAGCAAGCCAGTAAGATGCTCGGCTTCACAAAAGAGCAAATGGAAACGGGATGGATAGTCAGTTGGATGGGTAATACATACTCGGGCAGCTCGCCTACAGGGTTAGCCGCTATCCTGGATATAGCGGAGCCAGGTCAACTTGTCTTGCTCGTCTCGTTTGGCTCAGGCGCAGGCAGTGACGGCTTTGTATTTAAGATAACGGAACAGATTAAAGAGGTGCAAAACAAAGCTAATAAGGTGCGAGATTTACTATTCAATAATAGGATTTACATTGATTACGGAATGTATGCCAAGTTCAGAAGAAAGATAAGAATGAGCAGCGAGTGAGGTGTAGTAAATATGAATAAGGATATCCATAATGAGAATAAAACAGGCGATATCGGGAGTAAGCGAGGGATTACCGGGAGCAATGAGGTCATTACCGGGAGCAATGAGGTCATTACCGGGAGCAATGAGGTCATTACCGGGAGCA
>JACQXS010000122.1 GCA_016208615.1 Candidatus Stahliibacteriota bacterium
AAATCCCTTCCTTATAGGATTCGTTTTAGCCAACTCCGGAAGCCCATCAAGATAGGCACCTATCTTTTTCAACTTCTCCTCTATCGGCTTCCATTTATTATATTCTTCTCTATGCGGATACCTCATTCCAGCTAACCACCAAACGACCCAAGCAACAATAAGCGCACCAAGAATACTAACCAGTACCAATCCTATGGGGTTACGCAAAAATTCAATCATCTTCTACTGCTCCTACACGGTCACCTTTATTACCAGAGCGGCTGCTGTATCACCTGCGGCACAGCCATCAAATAACCCATATCCACCACCCAAAAGTATAAGCTCTTCTATTAGTTCAATAATCAATCTTGCCCCAGTAGGAGCTTGCGGATGTCCATAAATAAGAGAACTCCCATAATGATTCATATCCTCTAATTTCACTCCCATTTCTCTGGCGAAATAAATATCATTCACCGCAAATGGGTTATGCGTCTTAATTGCCTTAATCTCCTTCATTCCAATTCCCGCTCTCTCCAATGCCTTTTTAGCGGCCGGCACAATTGCTTGTGCCATAAAGCCCTTTTTAGCTCTCGCCTCCGCATATGACAAGACTTGGATTTCAATATTCTTATCTAAACTTAATTCCTTTGCCTTTTCACGCGTAGTAACTATAAGACCTGCATTACCATCAGATGGAAATGTCTGCGTCCCATAACTCACTGTACCGCCTTCAAGAACAGGACCTAACCTTGCTAATCCTTCGGAAGTTGTAGGAAAAATACCTTCATCCCCTTCTACTGTGGCTATGGTTTTTCGTCCACTTGGGTCTTTGATATCAATGGGAACCACCATAAACCTATGCTGAAATGCTCGGTTATCTTTTAGGGCTTCCTGATACTGAGCATACCTCATAATAGTAACTTCATCCTGCTCCTTTTTCGTGATACCTGCTTCTTGGGCTACATTTTCAGCCGTCTCAATCATAGCATTTTTTGCCCACGGGTCGTGGCTAAAATTATCCCATACCCAATCTTCTTTATCTCCCATCCCCCCTATTCCCATAGGATTAGGATAATAAATATGTGGCCCATTGCTTGCCCTATCGCAAGTTACAATAAGAATGGCATTGTTATTTTCACTTTCTATGCCTTCACTTGCTGTGGCTATACATCTCGTAGAAGTAGCACAGGCTTGACTAATTATAGGACCTGTTATCCCAGTTGCCCCTACCATTGCCGCCATCCAAGGTGCACCATAGAAACTGGATTTTTGAGGTATAGTAATTCCAAGCACCACTCCATCTAATATTTGCGTCGAGATTTTACGCGCTGCCATCGCACGCTTGGCAATCTCTGCGGCAAAGACCATTGAGTGCAGAGTAGCAAAATTACCCTGCCACCTGCAAAATGGGGTACTCCAATACCCATCATATGGAATAAAAGCTTTCTCAAACTTCATCCTACCCTCCTATTTTCTGATACCTTTATCTCTTTTTTATGGCTACACTTACATTATCACATAATATTGGAGGTACTCGTGTTCTCCCTCCATGTGAGAAATCCAAAGTATTCCCAACCTCTATTACATTTTTCAATGTTTCATAAATATTTCCTGCAACCATTGCATCTTTTACGCGTCCACGAATTTCTCCATTCTCAACATATAATCCAGGGTTAATACCTACTGAATAATCTCCATTGGAGATATTTCCACTATGAGATCCAAGTACACTTTCTATAATTATCCCCTTATCTATTGATTTTATAAGTTCTGAAAAAGATTTATCCCCAGGCGTAATAACCATATAAGCAAAAGAAGGAGCAGGTTTAGATGAAATATCCCATTTATATCCATGCCCAGTAGAAGTAGTATTTAATTTTTTAGCATAATTTAAGTCATAGTAAAAGCTCTTTAATACTCCATTTCCAATTATTGTTAAAGGATTACACCTAACTCCTTCATCATCAAAAGCTCGTGCCCCAGGGTATTTATCATTTAATGAGTCATCATAAATAGTAATCTTTTCACTAAATATTTTTTCTCCCACTTTATTAGCAATAGGTGAAACTTTTTCATAAACATTTTTTGAATTTGTTCCACTTAAAATTCTCCTAATAAGTGTATGCATACTGTTGGGCATAAACATTACTTTCATCTTGCCACCTTGTGGTTCAACAACATTTAATGATAGCTTATACAATTCAATTATCTCATTTACTATTTCACTTGGCATTTGCTCAAACTTTTTACTACAAAGGTAACGCCAAATACCAGTCCCGGCTCCAGAATATTTTGCACTTCCATATATTTCATAAGATGTAGTTTTTGACGAAATATCTGTTCCATTACTATTTATGATACGCGTCTCTTTTGTAGATGTACCTGCCGAAATATCAATTTCACTATTAATCTTGGATTTTAATGCTTCATAAACTCTAAAACATTCTTCTGTCATTTCTGTAGTAGAAAGGTTTTCAAGAGATGGGTTATATGTATCTATTTTAGGTATTTCTTTAGTTATTGGGAAGTCATAGTTTGCTTCTACTTCTCCTTTTAGAGAGACCAAAGCATTTTCCAAGCACTCTTCACGATTTGTAAGGTTTCGGGTATATGCAAATCCTAATTTATTATCCTTGATTATCCTTAAACTAATTCCTGATTGAAATTTACTCTCTATATCATTAAGTCTACCATCTTCAAGTCCTACAGAATTAGTTGTAGATTCCATAGAATAGACTTCTGCTTTAAGAGCAACTTTTTTTGCTATTTCAAGTAATTTTTCCATTATACACCTCCTACTACAAGATTGTTAATTAAAATATGCGGACCTCCATAACAAGAACGAACATTACTTTGCATACCCTTTCCACAT
>JACQXS010000123.1 GCA_016208615.1 Candidatus Stahliibacteriota bacterium
GGCACCAATAGTGAGAGTATTGGCACCAATAGTGAGAGTATTGGCACCAATGGCGAGAGTATTGGCGTCCCTGATGAGAGTATTGGCACCAATGGTAAGAGTATTGGCACCAATGGTAAGAGTATTGGCATAATTATTTAACTAAAGGAGGGAGCGATGCGTAAAATTTTAATTTCTATTTGTGTGGCTTATGTCACTTTATTAGCCACTTTTTTGTATGCTCAGCCAGATACTTTATGGACGCATACATATGGTGCCGGAGGGTCAGATTATGGATACAGCGTACAGGAGACAGATGATGGCGCATATATAGTTGCAGGCAATACTTCATCATATGGTGTGGGTGGTTACGATGCGTGGCTTATAAAAACAGATGCTGATGGTGATACTTTATGGACAAGAACATATGGAGGTGAAGCTGATGATGGTGCTCGTTGTGTGCAACAGACTTTTGATGGTGGATATATACTTGCGGGGTACACATTTTCGGCTTCCGCTGGTAATTCAGATGCATGGCTTATAAAAACAGATACTAATGGTATTAATGCATGGGAACGCAGATTTGGAGGCACAGCAGCGGATTATGCATACAGTGTGCAGCAGACAGCTGACAGTGGATATATAATTGTTGGCTATACTTCGTCCTCCGGAAATGCCGATGTATGGCTTATAAAAACAAATGCTGCTGGTAATAGTTCTTGGAGTAATACCTTTGGAGGCACGGCGGCAGATTATGGATACAGCGTGCAGCAAACACAAGATGGCGGATATATCATAGTAGGGGCTACATATTCAGGGGCAAATGGATTTGATGTATTTCTTATAAAGACCGATTCTATCGGTAATAGTCTTTGGAGTAATACCTTTGGAGGTACAGCAGCGGATTATGGATACAGTGTGCAGGAAGCCCAAGATGGTGGGTATATCATAGTTGGCTATACGGCATCAGATGGAGCGGGTCAAATGGATTTATGGCTCATAAAGACGGACGCGACAGGCCAATTAACAGGAGAAAGAACAATTGGTGGCACGCTAAATGATGTAGGGTATTGTATTTCACCATTAAAAGGTAGCGGATATATAGTGTCAGGTTATACCTCATCACCGCCCAGTGCCGGTGGGTACGATATATGGTTATTAAAGTTACCTCCAAACTTAGTCCTATTTTATCCAAATGGGGGCGAATTATTTACAGGAGGCACGAGTTGCCAAATTAGGTGGCGAAACTATGGGGATGCACCTGATTCACTAAAACTATGGTACTCTACTAATGGAGGGACAACATATCCAAATTTCATATACAAATCAACTAATCCTACTGATACAAGCTATAACTGGACATTGCCCAACATAAGCTCTAAATATATGCGAGTAAAAGCAGGAAAATACACTGCGGGAGCAGATGTAGAAAGCGATGTTAGTGATTTTAATTTCATAATTGACTCAGATTTACCATCAGTATTTACCTGTATAAAGCCCAAAGCTAATGATACTACAAGTATAATACCAACCTTTATATGGCATTCAGCACAGGATACAACTTCAGGGATTGACTATTATGTACTCTGGATTGATGGTGCTGTGGTTGAGACAACTTATACGGATACTGAATATGTAATAACACTTGAAAATAAATTAACAGGCGGAATGCATAATTGGAAAGTAGTTGCATACGATAGTGTAGGGCACTCACGCCAGACTAATCAGACGCAATTTCTTGTGGTCGCTTTTAACTTAGTTTCGCCTACTGACAGCTTAGGAGTAGGAGTATCTCCATTACTCAAATGGTCAGCCGTGGGGAGTGGGATAAATTTCTCGCATTATAGGTTATATGTAAATGAGATAGTTAATCTAGATAGTATCTCTAACATTTCTACCTCTACTTTACCGGCTTCTGCTTTAGCTGATGGCTGGTATAGTTGGTATATTTGTGCAGTTGCTAAAGATAGTGAAGAGTGGCGGTCTAATCAAACATGGCACTTTGTTGTAGATGCTGCACCTCCCAATAGATTTACATTGCTTACACCTACTAATAATACAACAGTTGGTGATAGTACACCAACTTTTACTTGGACTGCCAGTTTTGATAGCGGCGCAGGGTTGAAAGAATATCAACTGTGGATAGATAGTTTGGCTAATACTTCTGATATTCCACCAATAATGACGAATACTATTCCTGCCATCCCTCTAAAAGAAGGTTCGCATCTATGGACTATACGAGCATACGATGCGGTAAATAATTATCGGGTAGCTGATAATACTTGGCAGATTAGGGTGGACTTATATCCACCGAATCAGTTTGATTTGATTTCACCAGCTGATAGTTCAGTTAGTTTAGTGCCAAGCCCTACTTTTAGGTGGCATAGCACGCAGGATAGTATTT
Organism: Candidatus Stahliibacteriota bacterium; assembly: GCA_016208615.1. Classification (GTDB taxonomy): domain Bacteria; phylum Hydrothermota; class UBA3073; order JACQXS01; family JACQXS01; genus JACQXS01. Next base: position 2,384 of record JACQXS010000123.1, read on the forward strand.
CAGGACTCCTCGAATATGAGGTGTGGGTTAATGGATTGTTAAAAGCAGACAATATTAGTGATACTTCCAGTACTCCAAGTAATTCGCTAACTGAAGGAAATAATAGTTGGTGGGTAATTGCGAGAGATAGGGTTGGACATGCGCGTAAATCTACACATACATATATTGTTAATTATGAGTCTGCTCCACCTTTACCTTTTCATTTGAGCTTCCCAGAAGATTATGATACATCTTACATACCTCCTATCCCAGTATTTCATTGGCATCCCTCTATAGATGAAGGCATAGGGTTACAAAAATACCAATTGTGGATTGATGGAATGAAAGATAGGGATAATATACCGGCTTCAGATACTTTCACGACACCTATCGGGTCGCTGGACCAAGGATTACACTCCTGGTTTATAGTAGCTTTTGATAAATCAGGTAAAAGTACTGCCTCATCGGATACTTTTAGAATTATTGCGAAAGTGAAAACAGATTCTATACCACCATCTGTTCCTATACTGATTTCGCCCGCAAATTTAGCCATTGTAACTAATATGAATGTTGATTGTATTTGGAGGCGCTCGGAAAATAAGGCACAATATCTAATACAATGGGCTAAGAATAGCGGTTTTGTGCCTATACTTATAGATACTTTAATCTTGGATACTACATTTAGGTTATCCTTGTCTGATACCACATATTATTGGAGAGTTAAAGCAATTGATACAATGTATAACGAAAGTAATTGGTCTTCTATATGGGAGTTCACAGTAGATACGGAAACACCGGCTACACCTGATTTACTACTGCCACAAGATTCGGGATTCGCAAGCAGCAGTCGGCCAACTTTCACTTGGGGTAAAGTGTATAAAAAAACAAAATCCATCTCAATAACCGATAACCGAATATTGGAGCGAAGCGGAAATCCCATTTTGGCGGGACCGAACACCGAAACCCTCGTTCAGTTCCCTCCTACTATTACCTATACTTTGGAAATTATGGACGAGTTTGGCGGTTCTCTTTACACATATGAGACACAAGATAGCATATTTACTATCCCTGTTACTCTTAGTGATAGTTGCTATCAATGGCGAGTTAAGGCAAAAGATGGAGTAGGTCAAGAAAGCCCATATTCTGTGCCTTTCACTTTCTACTTTGATACGCTGGACCCACAAATTTCTAATCCTACTATATGGACAGATACTATATTTACAGGTCCATTCCCCGTCTATGCTACGGTTACAGATAATAAGGGATTACATTCAGTAGAATTGTGGTATAAAACAAGCATTGATACTAATTGGGACTACATAGAAATGGATTCCGTTAGCTTGAATCGCTATTTAGCCAATATACCGGTACAACTTAATAATACGAGAGTCTGGTATTATGTGCTTGCCAAAGATATTGCGTTCCCGGCAAATACAGACAGGGAACCTACTACAAATGCTTATACATTTATTGCAGGAAATACAGGGACTGCCGAAACTCAAGCAAAAGGACCAGACAAGTTTTTCGTCTCACAAGGGACACCTAATCCATTCGTAAATACGACAGAAATAGAATACGGGCTGCCTGCCAATACTAATGTCAGGATTAGTATCTATAATTTGGCAGGACAAGAAATAGTAACACTGGTGAATGAGATAAAGCCAAGAGGATATTATACTGTAAGCTGGAATGGACGAGATAAAGCCAATAATATTGTAGGAAGTGGAATTTACTTGACAAGAATTGAAACAGAGAAGTATATAGGGATTAGAAAGCTATACTTCTTGAGTAAATAATAAATTAGGAATGCAATTTTGAGTTTTGACTTTATTTAATGAGGAGGAAAAATGAAACTATACGAGGGAAAGATTTCAGCAGCAGGCAAATGGTTTGGGATTATAGTATCAAGATTCAATGGTGCCATTGCGGATAAGTTATTAGATGGAGCAATTGACTGCCTTACTCGGCATAGTGCGGATACAGAGAAAATAGATATATTTAAGGTGCCGGGAGCTTTTGAGGTTCCACAAACTTTAAGACAAATTGTCAGTCCCACACATACACAGAAGTATGACGGTATAATATGCCTATCTGCAATTATCAGGGGTGAAACAACGCATTTTGAACTCCTGAGCCATACCATAACACGGGAAATAGAGAATATAGCAGTAGAGTCAGGCATACCTGTAGCATATGGAGTAATAACTGCGGATAATTTGGAACAGGCAATTGATAGGGCGGGAGGCAAACACGGGAATAAGGGATTTGATGCCGCACTTTCAGTAATGGAACAAATTGGACTACGAACTATTATCTATGAAAAAACGGACAAAGGCAAGAGAGCTCGCTCTTGAAGCCCTATACAGATTTGAAATTACGAGTAATACCCCGGATACAATTTTAGACGATATATGTGCCCGTACTCACCTGACAAAAGAAATTACTTGCTTTATGCAAGCACTCGTTTATACTACAATTAAAGAGCTAATAGCGATTGATGAGATTATTAGTTGCGTGGTAGAAAATTGGAAAATGGATAGATTGGCGATTATAGATAAAAATATCTTGCGCCTCGCTACTTGTGAAATAATGTATTTCAAGGATACACCAAAAAAAGTAAGCATAAATGAAGCAATTGAGTTGGCTAAAAAATACTCTACCGCAGAATCAAGTAAATTTGTTAATGGAATACTGGACAAGATAATAAATGAAAAAAAAGTTGAGAGTTAAAAGTCCATTAGATTTGGGATTTGAGATATGGGATTCTCTTGATTTGGATTTTGACATTTGGATTTGGGATTTGAGATATGGTCTATGGAATAATAGGTGATATACATTCAAACCTTGAGTCTACCATTGCTGTGATAGAGGAACTTAATCGCAGAGGAGTAGATAAAATAATTTGCACAGGTGATATTGTTGGGTACGGAGCTAATCCTAATGAATGCTGTAAGTTAGTTAAAGAAATAGCCGAGTATGTAGTTATGGGAAATCATGATGGAGGAGTTGTGGGAGTAACCGAGCTATCAAAATTTAGTCCCGATGCAAAACAATCATGTATGTGGACAAGAAAAGTTATTAGTCATGAAAACATTGCTTGGCTTAAAACATTACCCTTATACCGAGAGGTGCACCTCACACTAAAAACTAATAGCGCTCTAATAGTCCATAGTACTCTATCAAATCCTTGTGCCTGGGGATATATCAATAACTTGGGAGATGCGATTAAGGAATTTGAACAAAGAGATGCATCTCAAGAGTTTGAAATCTGCTTCGTAGGACATTCACATAAACCAATTGTTTTTATGGAATACAAGGGAAAATATAGCGAGCGAATACAACTCAACCAACAACTAAAAATTACCAATGGTGCAAGATACATAATAAATCCAGGTAGTGTAGGACAGCCAAGAGATGGAGACCCAAGGGCAGCATTTATGATTTATGATACAGACAAAAAAATAGTTGACACGATTAGAATCCCATACGATATAATAAGTGCACAAAAAAAGATACTTGAAGCAGGACTATCAAGTTCATTAGCAGATAGACTTTGTTTAGGCATTTAAGTGTTTAGGCATTTTTTGTGGAGGGGGTAATTTTATGAAGATACTTGTAACAGGGGTAACAGGGTTTGCGGGTTCGCATTTAGTAGATTACTTGCTTACATTACAGGGGGTTGAAATATTTGGTATAAAGAGATGGCGCTCTCGAACAGAAAATATAGAACACTTTGAAAATCGTATATCCTTATATGAGTGTGATATTAAAGATGCCAGTTCTGTTAGAAATGCAATAGAGGAAATAAGACCCGAGCGTATATTCCACTTGGCAGCACAGTCGTATGTTCCAACCTCTTGGAATGCTCCAACAGAAACATTAGAAATTAATATAATGGGACAGCTTAATATATTTGAAGCAGTACGGAGAACAGGGATAGACCCGATTATACAAATAGCTGGCTCATCTGAAGAATATGGATATGTAAAGCCAGATGAATTGCCAATTAAGGAAACTAATCCTTTACGCCCATTATCTCCATATGCAGTATCTAAGGTAGCACAAGATATGATGGCGTACCAATATTTTATGAACTACGGAATAAAAGTAATCAGAACAAGGGCATTCAATCACACAGGTCCAAGAAGACCATCTATATTTGTTTGCTCTGACTTTGCACACCAAATTGTAGAAATAGAGAAAGGCAAAAAAGAACCCGAAATACATGTTGGAAATCTTGAATCTATACGCGATTTTACAGATGTGCGGGATATTGTCAAAGCTTACTGGTTAGCTTGCGAAAAATGCTCACCCGGTGAAATCTATAATATATGCTCAAGTAAGGGATGGAAAATAAAAGATGCTTTGTATAAATTGATAGAGCTTTCAGGAGTTAAAGATATAAAGATTGTGCAAGAGGGAGTAAGATTAAGACCAACAGATGTACCAGTTCTTTGTGGGGATTGTGAAAAGTTTAAAAAGCAAACAGGATGGCAAATTGAAATACCATTTGAACAAACACTACAAGATTTACTACACTTTTGGAGAGAAAAAATTTAACCTTGTATTTTTTTTTTTTTTTTTTTGAGCCTGAGGCTCATCCCAATTTATCGGGAGATTTTTGATTTAATATATGGATTGGGGACTATCTAATCGTATAGCTCGGATAATAAAACCAGACACGGGTAGAACGGTAATGCTTGCCGTTGACCATGGTTATTTTCTTGGCCCCACAAGTGGATTAGAGCATCCCAAAACTACAATTGCACCGCTAATTGAATTTGCTGACTCTTTAATGTTGACCAGAGGCATATTACGCACATCAGTAGACCCTAAGGCAAATATACCGATTATATTGAGAGTCTCCGGAGGGAATAGTATTGTAGGTAAGGAACTATCGCACGAAGGTATAATTACTTCTATTGAAGAGGCAATTCGGCTTAATGTAGCGGCAATGGCACTTTCTATTTATGTAGGTAGCGAATACGAGCATCAGACACTTATAAATCTTGCTAAACTTATAGATGAGGGAATGAAATATGGGATACCGGTTTTAGCCGTTACTGCTGTTGGTCGGGATATGGAACGGGATGTTAAGTATCTTAGTTTATGTTGCCGGATAGCCGCAGAATTAGGTGTTTCTATAGTTAAGACCTATTATTGTGAAGGATTTGAAAAAATAGTCGAGAGTTGTCCTGTGCCTATAGTTATTGCAGGTGGTAAAAAGCTACCCGAATACGATGCTTTACAATTAGCATATAATGCTATTCAGAAAGGCGCCACAGGTGTAGATATGGGAAGAAATATATTTCAATCCGAGCATCCTGTAGCTATGATACAAGCAGTACGAAAAATAGTTCATCAAAATATATCCCCAGACGAAGCTTTTAAACTCTACAATAATCTATCCAACAAACTATCAGACCATTAGACCATCAGACCATATGAAAGTAGCAATGTATTATAGCAACAAGGATCTAAGGATTGAAGAAATGCCCATACCCAAAATTGGAGCAGATGAATTACTTGTGAAAGTCATGGCAAGCGGGATTTGTGGTTCCGATGTGATGGAATGGTATCGCAAGAAAAAAGCACCTAATGTTTTGGGACACGAGATAGCGGGCGAAATTGTAGAAGTAGGGCAAATCTTTAGGTCTGCTTACAAAAAAGGAGATAGGGTATTTGTCTCACATCATGTTCCTTGTAATGAATGTAGTTACTGTAAGAAAGGGTACCATACTTTATGCGACACTTTACGGACAACTAATTTTGAGCCAGGTGGCTTTGCTGAGTATATACGGATACCTAAAATAAATATAGAAAAAGGGGGAGTGTATCTACTGCCACAGGAAATGACTTTTGAGGAAGCTACTTTTATAGAACCTTTGGCGTGTGTGATTAGAGGGCAGCAACTGATTAAAGTACAAAAAGGTGATACGGTGTTAGTTTTAGGGAGTGGGATTTCAGGATTACTTCATATACAGCTTGCCAAAGTATATGGGGCAGAAAAAATTATAGCTACTGACATAAACGACTATCGGCTCAAAGCGGCTGAAAAATTAGGCGCCGATGTAATAATACGAGACAATTCCCAATCCCCAACCCCTAATCTCCAACCCCCAATTACCGCTAACCGCATAATAATTTGCACCTCCGCACTGAGGGCTTTCAAACAAGCATTCTATTCAGTTGAGCGGGCAGGGACTATTTTATTCTTTGCACCCACTGAGCCGGGGATTGAAATCCCTTTACCACTTTTTGAATTGTGGAATAAACAAGTGACACTTATCTCTACATATGCGGCCGTATCTCAGGACATAAATGAGTCTATTGAACTTATACGGACACACAAAATTAAAGTGAATGAAATGATTACTCATAGATTGAAATTAGAAGAAACAGGATTAGGATTTCAGATTGTTGAGCAGGCCCGCAATTCAATTAAAGTAATTATTGAACCCCATACATTATGCGATTATAGTCCCCGGAAATGAAGAAAGTTTGGCAAAAAGGAACAATAAAACAGGGAAAATAGTAATCCGTCCCCTATCTCCTTATTATTTCCTCATGAATAAGAAATTACCTTTGAGTTCAGAATTCTTATACTTTACGACATAAAAATAGATACCGGATTTTACTTTTTGATTAGTATTATCTATTCCATCCCATTTGAGAGTTGTTATAGGGGACATTGGAAAACTCTTTACTAACCTGCCACTCAGGTCATAGATATTAAGCTGTATTTGGGCAACTCCTGATAAATGCAAATTGATATTACCTCTTGCGGGATTCGGGTAGACCTTTAACTGCGGATTATGGATTATGGATAGAGAATTGTTTCTCTCAATTCCTGATGGTTCGCAGTCTTTATACCATTTACAAGGGATGCCGTTCACTATAGACCACAATTTATAGTATCCTTGAAAATCAGACATCTCCAGAGATACATTCGTATGAGCCGTATCCCAGAAAGTGCTGTTTGGCATATTCATAATTTCACCGCCACCATTTCCTTGCCAGTTACCTCCACCTACTCGAACAAATGATATTATGGGATGGTCATTAGAGGCGACATGACAATAATTGCCACCATCTGCTTCCGACACGCCGCGGAAAAGAGTGCCTTCTATATTCATTGTAGAAGATATGGGAGTAATAGATGGGTAATTAGTTATTGTTGACTGCCATATCTCCTGATATCCAAGTCCTACATCGTATTCTTCAATAGAATTTACATACGAGGTCCCGTCAAAACCTCCTATTATGTAGACATATGGTTTAAGAGACGGGATAAGTATTGATGAGTGGTAAGCCCTTGAAGTTGTAAGCGAGGCAGTAACTTTCCATCTATGTCTATTTGTCAGAGAGTCAAATCCTGCTGCCGGGTCCCATATTTCGCAAGAGGGAAGATAGGATAAGCCATTATCTCCTCCGGTTACCAGAACGAGTCCGGAGTAAAGCAATATAGTATTATGCGTATAACGGGCAGAATTTAGAGTCCCTTCAGATGACCATATATTAGTTATCGGATTATAAATTTCACAAGTATTTAATGCCACTCCGCCTGTGCCTTTTCCACCAACTACAAGTATTTTCCCTGATTGTAATAACGTTGCAGTATGTAGATTTCGGGCTGTGGTCATTGATGCCGCCGGTACTGCTGTCCAATTAGTGCCATTCCATATTTCACAGGAAGAAGTAGGAGTCCCGCCGGCAATCTCCCCTCCTATAACAAGGATATTGCCATTAAGCATCAATATGGCTGAATGTCTTGCTCTTGCAGTAGTCATAGCACCTGTAGTTGACCATACGCCACCGCTGTATATTTCACAAGTATTTATATAACCACCTGCATTCTGTCCCCCTGTTACAAGCACTCTGCCGTCTTTAAGTAGAGTAGCGGTATGGTCAAATCTTGCATTTGCCATTGTTCCTGAGTTTGTCCACACTTGTGTAGTTAAATTAAAAGTTTCAGAAGAATTAAGAGCCGTGCCTCCGTTCTTTCCGCCTGTTACCAGCACTTCCGAAGAGGGTAAAAGTGTAGCCGTATGGTGGCTTCTTGGGGTATTAAGTGGTTCCGTAAAGGCAACAACATTCGTTGAATAATTATACAATTCGCAAGACCTAATCGCACCACTTGCATTTTCACCACCGGCAATAAGGACATTAGTGGAACAATTATTCGTGTGTATTATTGGCAGTGCAGTAATTGTGGCTGCTCTGCGTCCTATATTAATTGTTGTTTTAGTTGAGCATATTCCTTGTGACGGGTCATAGATTTCGCATTGAGGTGGGTAGGGCAATGTCATAGTTATAGCTCCCATTGCCAAGATTTTGCCCGTGTAAAGTATTGCGGTAGAGAAATGGGACCTTTTAATCGCCATACTGTCTGTCAAAGTCCATACTCCTGTTGCAGGGTCATAAAGTTCACAAGTTTTGAGACCAGAATTATCATAATTACTTCCTCCAGCAATAAGAACTTTCCCACAAGGCAAAAGAGAGATTGCTGCAATTGTTCTATTGGTATTACTCATAGTGCCTGTTTCTGCCCATGTGCCTAAAGATGGGTCATAGAGTTCAGAAGCAGACATCGATGCGCCCGCAGTCATTAACACTTTCCCCCAGTTGAGTAATCCCAAAGGGGGAGGCAATAATACGCCCAAGTGGTATCTTCTTTCGTTATTCATTTCGCCTGTTCCTGTCCATGAACCTGCAGCGGGATTATAGAGTTCGCATTTCTTTATAACACTCCCGCCACCGCCTGTTACAAGTACATTGCCATTTGGAAGAAGTATTTCTACTCCTCTCCCATGGTCATATCCAGCTGAACCTGTTGCACTTAATGAATTAGCAGCGTAATCGTATAACTGACAATCTTGTCCATTGTAAAGTATAAGCAATATCCCGTTTTTCATTAAAGTATATCCCACCCCATAACTCACTGGCAAAGAAATTCCTGCACTAGACCATATTTGAGTAATCGGGTCATAGAGGTAGAAATTATTGCTAATGCTACCATGACATATGACTTTTCCATTTGGTAAAAGTATTGCAAGGGAATGGTCTGAACTGTCCAGTAACGAGCTTTTAGTCCATACCCCTGTTGCAGGGTCAAAAAGTTCATAAGTTCTACAAGCATTAACATCATTGTATCCGCCCGTAATTATTACTTTACCGTTTGGAAGCCCTACACATCCAAAGCCCGAACGCCCTGTATTAAGATTTGTTGTCGGACTCCATTCTGAATATGCTATTCCATATAATAGGAATAACGACATTAGAAAATTAAAATACCTTTTCATCTTTTCCTCCCAACTAAAACCCTATTCAAAATAGTGCTTTGTTAAAACTTTGTCAAGTTCTTAATAGATATATATTTGCAGTTGAGTAGCTTTTTCGTCTCCTTTTATTATTTGTAGTGAATTATTCTCCACTCCCACATATTCCTTAATCCTCTCTTTTCCTGATATATGGGAAAAACTCCTGCCATAAATAAACTTATCCACATTTTGCACTTCCCTTTTCTCTTTATTGTGTTATATACATTATCTTTCTTGCAAAAATCTTACAATTTGCAAAATAATATATGTTTTTTTGCCATTTTGTTTAAGGTAAAGTATTGTATTAGCCACCAAAAAGTGTTATAAAAGGGCATGGTGAATAAGAAAATCTGTCCTAATTGTTTTTGTAAAAAAATATATGAAATTAGGTATCTATATGTTTGAACCCTTTTTTCAAAGGTATTTTTGACCTTTGATATTCACAAGTTGCTTCACTTACTATTTATTAATCTCGTATCCTTCAACCGAGTTACAGAGTGAAGTTTTTGGAGTACTGCAAGATGAGAATTTTAATACAAAATCCACCGCATCCTCTTCATTTAGTGCTTCAAACACTATTGCGAAGTCAGGCTTGCCAAATAATTTCAAGAACTGATGTACCTTTACTCTCTCTGGTGGCTTAACCTTCCTCACAAGATACATTGCCTCCTCTGTCTTACCGGGTATTATATCAAGTGTGGTTAGAAATAACATATTTCCTCCCTTCTTAAAAAGTTAAAAGTTTCAAATATACGGCTTCCATATATATGGGCGGTCAAAAAACCCAGCATAACATTTGAGTTCATTTATTTTTTTAGTCTGTTTAGCTGGGTGTCCCATAACTACAATATGGTCTGGCACATCTTTTGTTACGCAAGCGCCTGCTCCGACAAAAGAATGTTCCCCAATAGTTACTCCGGGTAAAATAACGCATCCACCTCCTATTTTGGCATATCTTTTTATCCTTACTCCGCCCTTACACTCATTCCATTTTGGGCATTTCATAGGGTGTGGGTCATCAAGAAGCAAGTTGCCCGGTCCTATAAATACATATTCATCCACTTCGGCAAGTTCAAGAAAACAATTAGTATGTACCCTTACATTGTTCCCTATTCGGTTACCAAATCTAATGTATGTATTAGAGCCGATTCTTACCCCATCTCCGATGATATTATTTTCCCTAATACTAACTCCTTGACCTGTTTCAAAGTTTTTGCCTATCTTATTTCCTGCATAGATAGTAGTAAATGGACGAATTACTGCCCCTTCTCCTATTTGTAGTGTTAATTCCTGTGTTGCGTTTGCCCTGTAGTAGCCACCGCCGGAGCGGGACAATCGGGATTTCCGCTTCGCTTCAACTGGTGGAAGCCCAAGAACTACGAAATCATATATAATGCTATTTTCACCTATCTCAACACCGGGATATATTTTTACACAATTACCAATTTTAACCATATCTATGAGGAAACCTCACAAGAGATATTATCTCAAAATGCTCCTTTTAATGACAAAACAATTGAAATAGTACGGCATAATATTTTTAAGTCTACCCATACTGAGCGATTATAGGAATAATATAAATCCAGTAATACCATTTCATCAAATGGGATTAAACTTCTACCTTTAACTTGCCACAATCCCGTAAGCCCTGGTTTAGCCTTAAATCTGGCATATTGCCATTTAGCATATTCTTCTACTTCATACGGAATAGGGGGCCGCGGGCCTATAAGACTCATATCACCTTTTAAGACATTTATAAGTTGTGGCAACTCGTCTATTGAAAGTCGGCGTACCCATTTGCCAATTCCCGTAATTCGTGGGTCATCTACTAATTTATGAACCTTTTGATTAGGGTTGGGATTTTTTATTGACTTCTGCATATAGCGTTTGTGAGTATTGTCGTTCTCAGACAGATGGCTCATAGTCCTAAACTTGTATAAACTAAATATCTTCAGTTCGTTATTCACGCGTGGTTGTTGAAAAATAGCACCTCCTTTGGAAGTTAATTTTATAGCAATAGAGGTGGCAAGTAGTATTGGGCAGGAGAGGATAAAAAGGATAGTTCCTATGACTATGTCTAAACATCTTTTTAGCCGGTATTCTTTATTCTTGGCATTATTAAATTTTAGCCATTTGCTTCTTGAAATAGACGATAGAGTAGCTGTTCTCACATATATCTTTACATCGTGGCTCGCACTTGCTCGCCACTTTTTTTGACTTGCCTCGCTTCGCTCACTATATTTTAGCACCAACTCTACTATCTCTTTCGCAGTAAGGTCAGGTATATCTATTTTAAGTGTTTTTGGGTTGGAGTATTCATCGTTAGGTTTGTTAATATCGTTGAGTTCGTTAATATCGTTGGGTTTGTCCCGTTTCCATCTGGAACGGGATTTGTTAGGGTTCAATTTTTTTAATTCCTTTCTATTATGCAGAACTAATATACTACTCATATTGCTCCATTACTCTATGACAAAATTAATAAGCTTGTTAGGGACAAAAACGACCTTTTTTATTTCTTTCACTCTTGTTACCACATTCTGAATTTGAAGTGCTTTTTCCTTTACTTTTTGTTCAGTAGTATCTACGGGCAAGTTAATCTGTGCCCTAACTTTGCCTTGCACCTCAATTATAATAGTTGCCATCTCTTCCTCTATCTCTTCCCATTTAGGCCAACTGGATTTGAATACTGATTCACTATTTCCCAATTTTTCAATCCACAACTCTTCTGATAGATGTGGAGCAAATGGAGCCAATAACTGCACAAGTACCTGCATCCCATACCCAAACCACTCGTCTTGAGGTGTACCTCTTTGTGCTTTGTAAAGCTCATTCGTTAATGTCATTAGAGTGGCAATTGCAGTATTATGACTATGATTCTCAATATCTTCCGTTACTTTTTTAATTACGCGGTTTATAGTCTTGTATAACTTATTCTCGGCGGGGACACCTTCCCCGCCAACCCCTACCTGCTTCGCAGGAAAAGCAAAAAAATACAAAGGCTTTTGCTCACACCTGTTCGCAAAAAATAAAGTATATACACGATTTAAAAATCTTAATGCTCCCGCTACTCCTCTTATTGACCATTCAGCATCTTGTTCTGGTGGTCCTATAAATAGCACAGCAATTCTTCCTACATCAGCACCATACTCCTTAGCAAATGGACCAACAGGTACAGCATTACCCTTAGATTTAGACATTACTTTACCCTGCTCATCTTTTATCATTCCCTGAGTAAATAACTTAATACATGGCTCTTCATATGGGATAAGCCCTTCGTTATGTAGGAAATGACTGATGAAACGGAAATAGAGTAGATGACCCGTCGCATGCTCTATACCACCAATATATTCATCTATAGGTAGCCATTCTGATGCTAATTTAGAATTGATAGGTGCTTCATCATTATGAGGGTCTAAGTATCGCAACCAGTACCACGATGAATCAACAAATGTATCCATAGTATCTGTATCTCTCTGTGCTTTACTTCCACATTTAGGGCATTTAGTATTAATAAATTTTTCTACTGATGCAAGAGGGGAAGAACCTTTTGGCGTAAAATCTACTTGTGAAGGCAATAGAATAGGTAATTGCTCAATAGGTACAGGAACAACATTACAATTAGGACAATAAATTATAGGAATCGGAGCTCCCCAATACCTTTGCCTTGAAATAAGCCAATCTTTTAGGTGATAGTTGACTTTTTCTCTTCCAATTTGCTTATTCTTTATATGTTTAATTATCGCTTCTCTGCCCTCCGTAGAAGATAAGCCCGTAAATGACCCAGAGTGAACCATTACTCCCTCTCCTGTATAAGCAGAAGTCAGAGGACAGAGGACAGAGGACAGAGAATTTCTGACTTCTGACTTCTGACTTCTGTCTTCGGTTATTACTTGTCTGATAGGGATTGAGTGTATTTTAGAGAACTCAAAATCTCTTTCATCATGAGCAGGTACACCCATTATCACTCCTGTTCCGTAAGTAGGTAATACATAATCCGATATCCATATAGGTACGCTTTCTCCGGATATAGGATTCACTGCATACTTGTAAGTAAATATACCCGTCTTATCTGATAAATCTGTTCTATTTGAGGTTGAACCTCTTGAAATTGAACCTCTTATTGCTGTTTCAACATAGTTTCTAATTTCTTGTGAGCCCTGAGCAAATTCGCTTGCCAATTCATCTAATGGTGAAATAGCAATAAAAGTGACACCATAAATTGTATCAGCTCTTGTTGTAAATACAGGTAGTTTCCTGCCATTATATTCAAAATCTATCTCTACACCTTCGCTTTTGCCAATCCAATATCTTTGTGCTTGTTTAACTCTCTCAGGCCAGTAAGTTAGGGTATCTAAGTTTTTGAGCAACCTTTCTGCATAATCGGTAATCTTAATGAACCATTGGGTTAACTCTTTTTGAGTTACCAGTGTCCCACATCTCCAGCATTCTCCGTTTTTCACTTGTTCATTGGCAAGTGTAGTTTGACAATGAGGGCACCAGTTGACATATGCGCTTTTCCTATATGCAAGACCACGCTGATGTAGTTTTAAGAATAACCACTGCGTCCATTTATAGTAATCCTGTTCAGAGGTTATGATTTCTCTATTCCAATCATATGATATACCCATAAGCTTGAGCGTAGAGCGTGAAGTAGCTATATTATCCATAGTCCATTGACGAGGAGAGATGCCCTGCTTTATAGCCGCTTCTTCTGCGGGAAGTCCAAACGAATCCCACCCAAATGGATGTAAGCAGTCGTAACCCTGCATTAACTTAAACCTGGATATAGCATCACCTAATATGTAGTTCCTGAAATGCCCAATATGCAAATCACCTGACGGATAAGCATACATTTCAAGGATATAGTATTTCTTGCTTGGATGCTCACTCGTGCTATAAATTGAGTGCTTATCCCAATATTTTTGCCACTTGGCTTCTATTGTCCTAAAATCATACATCTGTTTTCTGTCTTCTGTTTATGGGACTATAGAACGAACTTCAAAATAGACAACCGTAGTTCTGTTTGGTCCTACATGCACCTCTTTATCTGCCCAGAAAAATCCAGGTACTCCCGCTCTTACCCAATATGTTCCTGGGTTAACTTTTAGGTAACAAGTCCCATTATCCCTATCTGTTTGGGTTGGTGACATACAAGTGCCGGGAAAACTTACTACTGCTCGTTTAGGGCTACCTGTATTAGCATCAGTTACTATTACGCTCAATGTCCCTGTTGGCTGTCTAAGCCAGCTCTTTATAAGTGAATAACTAATCGTGCTGCCCATACTAAATCTTGGATAAAGCCATTCCAATCCACCGAGCCGATGTTCAAGTTTAGTCGCTGACACTCCTACTTGGAAGAAAGGGGTCCTTATTTTGGCGCCGACATTAAAATTTCTGCCATCAAACTCTAACACACCTGTTACAGGGGCAATGAGTAAGACTTCGCCACCCCAAAATAAGCCCAACGCATCATTATTATGGCTGTCTGAGAATAAATCAGTATTAAAATAGTGAGACCGCGGTCCATAACCTACAAATTCACCCCTCCCTATGCCA
>JACQXS010000017.1:0-6170 GCA_016208615.1 Candidatus Stahliibacteriota bacterium
GAGAGAAATAAAAGTATTGAACTTTTAGTAGTAAGCAGAGGGAGCAAAGAAAAAATAGCTTGTAAGTGTTCTCAAAGAGTATTTAGTAATGTAAATGATGAAAGACTTGCAAGATTATATTCAATATGTGATATTTTTGTTTATCCATCTTTATATGAGGGATTTGGATTATGTGGACTTGAGGCTATGGCTTGCGGAGCTCCTGTAGTTTTAACTGATTCTGGTGGCGTAAGAGAATATGCTATAGATGGAGAGAATTGTCTTATGGTATCTCCTAAAAGTGCTCATCTACTTGCAGAAGCTATAATCAAGATAGTTAATGATAAAGAATTAAGTCAAAAATTAAGACAAGAAGGAATTAAGACTGCTCGCCAATTTACTTTGGATAAGATGGTAACTCAATATGAAGAGTTCTTTGAAAGAACTATAAATAAGAATGAGTAAATGTATTTTATGTAACACATCAAATAATCAGAAGCCTCTTTTTACAAAAGAGGGCATGAGAATTGTAAAGTGTATGAAATGTGGTTTAGTATATGTTGATTTGGTGCCTGCCATAGATATAAATATTTATAATGATGTATCCTATATTGCATACTGGGATAAAAGTATATATGTGGAAAGAGAAGCGGTTGAAAGATTGAGCTTGATTTCAAGGTATAAGGGGTCAGGAAAACTGTTAGATATTGGGTGTGGGATAGGTATTTTTTTAAGTGAGGCTAAAAAAGTGGGGTGGGATGCGCAAGGGACTGAGGTCTCAAAATATGCGATTAACTTTGTCAAAGAAAAGCATAATTTAGAAGTATGTGAAGGGAGTTTAAAGGATATTGGTTTTCCTGCAAAGTTTTTTGATGTAATTACTTTATGGCATGTATTGGAACATTTACTAAATCCTATTGATGAGCTTAAAGAAATAAATAGAATATTAAAAGACGATGGGATACTGTGTATAGAAGTGCCTAATGTGGGATCCTTGGATGCTTTAGTTAGGAGAAGGAATTGGATATGTTTTGGGCCTGGGCATAATTATCATTTTTCTAAAACTACTCTTAAATTGGCGGGAGAGGTGGCTGGATTTGAGTCTCTACTTGTAAAATGTATAAGTGGATATAAACGGTGTAAATATCGGCATAGTATTTCCAAGAAACTCATTCATTGTATTTTAACCTCAATAAATATGGGGAATAGACTTTTTTGTATTTTTGCAAAGGAGAAAAGATAAAAGTTTTGTTGCTTACTCCTGATTTTCCACCTGCTGTGGGTGGGATACAGAAATTGCTCTATAACTATGCAAAATATACAAAATCTGACCTAACTGTTATGGCTCCATTTAGTCAGGCAGGAATGCCTGACCTACCGGGGGTTGTAAAATCATTTGATAAAACTCAAGGGTTTAAAGTTTTAAGAATTCCAAAATCAAGGAGCAAGTTATGGGTTTTAGTTATGTTATTAAAAGTCATAAAAATCGCAGCCAAAGAAAAGCTGGTGGTTTTATTTTGTGGGCATATAGTTGTGGGTCCTATAGGGTATATTGTAAAAAAGTTATTTGGCATACCATATATAATATACATATATGGATTAGAGATTTTCATTACAGAAAGCAAAATAAAGTCGTTTATATTAAGACATGCACTTATAGTTTTTGTAATCAATGAATTTTGCAGGAATCGGCTCTTAAAATTAGGGGTAAGAGAAGATAACATTAAAAAATTATAGTAGGTAATGGAACAGATAAGCCGAGATTACAATCACTTGCTAATGAACTCAATCTTAATGATTATGTCCTATTTACTGGTGAAATTCCTGATATAGAAATTGTTCAATTGTATGTGGCGTGCGAGTTATTTATTATGCCGAGCAAAGAAGTGAAAGAAGGCAAGAAATTAAAAATAGAGGGCTTTGGTATAGTCTATGTTGAGGCGGGGGCTTGTGGTAAAGCAGTAATAGCAGGTAAATCAGGCGGAACAGCAGAGGCACTGATAGATGGAGTAACAGGATTGCTTATAGATACAGATGAAAAATCTATATCTAATGCTATAATTAAATTATTAAAAGATGATGGGCTACGAAAGAAGATGGGTATGGCGGGAAGGCAACGAGTAGTTGAAGAAATGGGAGCAGAAAAGATTGCCAATAAGATAGATGAAATTTTGCGTTCAAGTATTAAATCTACAAGATGAGAATAGCTATATGCGCGCATAATATAGTAAAAAAAGGAGATGGACAAGGTAGGGCAAATTATGAGTTTGTAAATTACTTGATAAATAAGGGCTATGAAGTGCATTTATATGCTCACAGAGTAGAAGCGGAGTTAATAGATAAGGTAGTGTTTTATCCTATAAAAGTGATAGATAAGCCCGTGATATTAAAAGTAGCTATGTTTCTTGTGATAGCGACTATTAAATTACGCAAATCCTGTTCCGCAAGGAAACGGGACAAATATGATATTATTTATGCAGATAGCGGTACTTATCTTGGGTATTCACATATTATGTGTAGTCATTTTTGTCATAAGAGCTACTTAAACTATAAGGGGTGCGACCTCAAGATGCGACTTTATGATAGAGTATATGAAACATTTAATTCATTAGTTGAGCGATTAGAGTATGGAACATCCCGCTTGCCCCGCCACGGCGGTGGCTATGGCGGTGATAGGAAAAGAGCCACGATAATAGTAGTTTCAGAACACTTGAAACAAGATTTGATGTCCGAATATAACATTCCGAGTAATAGAATAAAAGTAGTGTATAATGGAGTGGACCTTTTAGAAATCCAAAATCCAAAATCCAAAATTCAAAATCCAAAATCCACAACTCTTTTATTTGTTGGTGACCTATCTTATAGGAAGGGATTGGATTTCCTGATTGAGGCAATGAAAGGAATAGGGAATGAGAGTTCTTCATCTCGGGGGAGTAGGTCACGCATTTTGCGGACTCCGCCAAAGGCGGAGGTTTTTGATCCTGAGGCTCATCAGCCTCTGGCTGATAAGGGCGGGTCCCGACAGATTCCGTCGGGATTTCTGACGGAAGGGGTGTCCCCACTGCCCTTAAATGTAAAACTTCTTATTGCCGGTAAAATAAGAAATAGGTATAAAAAGTTAGCAGAAAGATTATCTAATGTAGAGTTTTTGGGCTTTAGAACGGATATAGATAAATTACTCCAAGAAGTAGATGGCTTTATTTTGCCCAGTCTTTACGACCCATTTCCTGTAGCTGTGCTTGAGGCAATGGCAATAGGGCTACCTATAATAATATCTTCAAATGTGGGGGTAAGCGAAATTATACAAGATATGGAGAACGGGCTGATTATAAAAGACCCGACTAATGTAAATGAAATAAGAGAGAAAATTCAACTCTTTGCAAGCCATCCGGAACAGATGAAAGAAATAGGCACTAATGCTTATCTTACTGTAAAGCAAATCCCGTGGTCAAAAACAGTAGCCGATAAAGAAAAACTAATAATGGAACTTTTGGTTAAATAGTGAATGGTAATTGGTTAAATAAATGTAGGTCAATATTTAACCATCTTTTGGTGCGATGTAGAGGAGTTATTTAAATTTCCTCACCCATTCAATAATATAATTCAATTCCTCATCTGTCATATCAGGGTACAATGGTAAAGTAAGCAATTGGGTCCAAATTTTCTCTGCAATGGGGGTTTCAACCTCATCTTGGAACGTTATGCCTTTCTCTTTTAAGTATAAGTTCAATTCATCTCTATAATGGGTTTTAATCACATAATTATGCCAAGCACTTTGGACATATTCTCTTTCAACGGGCGTTTCTATCCACTTAATCTCCTTAAATGACTCATTATATTTCTCGACAATATGTCTGCGTCTTGCGTTTAGTTTATCTAATTTCTGCAACTGCACTAATCCGATAGCCGCTGCTATATCATTCATCTGGTATTTATATCCTAACTCTTTCACCTCATAATACCAGCTATATTTCGCCAGTCCTGCTTCTTCTGTTCGTTCCCAAGTCCCTTTATCTATACCTAACCAGCGCAAACTATTTAGGCGATTTGCTATTTCACTACGATTAGTTGTTACCATTCCGCCGTCCCCAGTAGTTAAGTTTTTCACCGCATGAAAGCTGAAACAAGTAGCATCCCCGATACTGCCTATTTTCCTACCCTTATACTCTGCACCACAAGAGTGAGCTGCATCTTCTATAACTATCAAGCCCTGTTTCTTGGCGATAGACATAATTTCATCCATATCACAAGGATGGCCCCCATAATGTACAGCCAGAATAGCCGAAGGATGACAGGTAGAACATTTATGCTCTAAATCTGCAACACTCATACACAAAGTATCCGGCTCAATATCTACGAAAACGGGGATGGCATTAACATATAAAATTGCATGAACAGTGGAAACAAAAGTTAGGGACGGAACAAGTACTTTATCGCCCTTCCCTATATTGGAGCCAGCAAGTGCTAAATGTAGTGCCGCGGTGCAAGAATTAGTGCCACTCCCATATCTTGTACCTACATATTTAGAGAATGCGGCCTCAAATTCAGCAGTCTTGGGCCCCATGCCTAACCAACCAGTCTTGAAAACTTCACGCAAAGCTTTGACTTCTGCTTCTCCTATTGAGGGCTTAAAAAGAGGTATGATTTTTTTATCTTCCATAACTTTCAATATATTATATTGCACTTTGTAGTCAAGTTTTTTTCTTGATAAGAGAGATTTAGGGAATAAAACTTACCTAAGTAAATGAAAGACCATAGATGATAGAATTTCTTTATTTTGTGCTTAGTAGAATTGCTGGATTTTTTACAGGAGGTTTTTTTTCATAAGAAACAACTAACAATCGCCAGAGAGCAGACAGACGAAATAAAGAAGACAATACAAAAAATTAGGACTTATAAAACCTATTGATTTAATGAAAATATTGCAAAACACATCTGAAATAGGAAGTGAAGGAGTGCAATCCATGAAAACGGAAATTTGGATGTAGCAATTAATATTTTCCGTATATCCCTTCCCTATGTGAAAAATAGTGATAAAATGCATCTCCTTACCTTAATTGCCAGTTGTTTTTATCATAAACATAAATTTTATTCTGCGGATGGGTATGCGGTACACTCGCTCGGGTATGCGGTACACTCGCTCGGGTATGCGGTACACTCGCTCGGGTATGCGGTACACTCGCTCGGGTATGCGGTACACTCGCTCGGGTATGCGGTACACTCGCTTGGGTATACGGGAGTTTGAGGAGTGGTTCAAGATTTTCAAGACCCATCTCCCAGTAATTGGTAAAACAGATATTAAGTTCTCTGTGAATAAGGGAACGAAAGCATCGCTTAAAATATACAATTTGGGCGGTCAATTCGTGACTACTCTGATAGATGGAAATATGCTACCGGGGGTTAAATCTGTTGGCTGGGATGGAAGAGATGATAGTGGCAAACTACTGCCTGTGGGAATATACTTTTACGAACTCAAAACAGAAAATATGAGGCAAACTAAAAAGTTAATTCTACTGAGATAGGTTAGATTGTTAATAGAAAAAGGGGAGAGTTTTTTGGCTCTCCTCTTTTTATTTTGCAAGTTGGAGCGAAGCGGAAATCCCGATTTATCGGGACAGATGCGAGCAAGAGGAATGTCCCTGCCGATTATTTTGCAAGCCAATGCCACTGGATTAGAGTAAATATGGCGTGAATACCATCGCGGGGACCTATTTTCTTGAACCTCGTCCTACTATAATAAGAGATGGGGACTTCTAAAATCTTATACCCTTTTAGGAGTAGTTTTGCGGTCAATTCAGGCTCTATTTCAAAGCGATTAGATTTAAGGTCCAAACTATTAATTATATCTCTCTTAATGCTTTTATAACAAGTCTCCATATCTGTAAGTTTGGCACTATAAAGGAAATTAGTTAGCCAGGTCAATACTCTATTGGCTATTAAACTTAAAGGAGTAAATTTTCCTGCTCCCTTAAATCTTGAGCCATAAACTACTTTTGCGTGTCCCTTTTCAATAGGAGTAAGTAGTTTTGAATAATCATTGGGTGAATATTCTAAATCTGCATCCTGAATAATTATCACTTCACCTGAAGCGTGTTTTAGGGCTGTCCTTATGGCAGCACCTTTACCCATATTATTAGAGTGCCGTAGTAACTTAATTCCCGAAATTGTACTTAAAATTTTATATGTCTCGT
>JACQXS010000017.1:6198-9065 GCA_016208615.1 Candidatus Stahliibacteriota bacterium
ATAATTACAGAAATCTTCATTTAATTTATTGTATCTTTATCCTTTTGGGGGAGTAGGGTTTTTAAGGGCGTCCCGATTTGTCGGGAACTGCCCTTAATTGTTATATTATCTATAAGCCGTGTCTTGCCAAACCAGACAGCTACTGCAATTAGAAGTTCGCCCCCGCAGTAGCCACCGCCGGAGCGGGACAAGCGGGATTTCCGCTCCCGACCCGTTTCGTGTCGGGACGGGTCCGCTACAACACTCAAAGTATCTAAAGTGTCTATGGGAACAAGAGTGTCCTTCCTAACTATCTCTATATAATCAATTTTAGCTCTCGGGCTACTGGAAATTAGGGTATGCATTTGGGCTTTTATTTCCCTTGTATCCCATTCACCATTAGTTATTAAGTTTTTAGCCATTTGCAAAGCTTGATAAATTATAGTTGCTTCTTCTCGCTCTTGTATTGAAAGATATACATTTCGTGAACTCATTGCCAGTCCATCATGCTCCCTTACCGTAGGAATAGTTATAATTTTCATCCCCAAATTAAGGTCTTGGACCATTTTTTTGATTATAATTGATTGTTGTGCATCCTTTTCACCGAAAACCGCAATATCAGGGGTTATGATATTAAAAAGTTTGCCTACTATAGTACAGACACCCCTAAAATGACCGGGTCGCACTTTGCCACAAAGGATATTAGAAAGACTTGGTAGTTCTATGTAGGTAGCATAATCTTCGGGATATATTTCTTCATTGTCAGGGATAAATAAAGCATCAATTCCTATACTTTTAAGTAGTTGGATATCTGTCTCCATATTTCTTGGATAAGCTTTAAGGTCTTCGCCAGTCCCAAATTGTAATGGATTAACAAAAATACTGACTACTATAAAATTGGAATGTGATTTAGCAGTTTCTATAAGCATAATATGCCCTTGATGTAAAGCACCCATCGTAGGCACAAACCCAATAGTACTTGATTTTCCCGCCTGAGCGGGATTTCCGCTTCGTTTCAACCTAATCTCATTACAAAGGGCTTTCATCTCGCTTATTTTCTTAATAATTCGCATATGAATACTTTATCTATAAAACAAATATTGTCAAGTCTAACTTAAAAAAGGTTGACTTTTAGTTCCACAACATATAAAGTAAAAATATGCCAACAATTACTATTTCAAAGATAGATTTAGAAACCCTATTATCACAAAAACTATCTATTATTGAAATAGAAGCCCTGCTCCCATTAGTTAAAGGTGAAATTAAGGAAATAAAAGAAGATAAGTTAATATTAGAACTTGCCGATACAAACCGACCTGACCTATTATCAGTAGAAGGGATTGCTCGTCAGATAAATACTAAAGACAAAAGGGATTATAGCAATATATTTAAGCAAAAGGGAAAATTAGAAATAATAGTTGACCCTGAACTTCTGAAAATAAGACCTTATATTGGTGGGTTCATTGTCAAAGGGATTACGCTTACAGAAGCTTTGCTGGGTGCGATTATAGAGACGCAAGAAAAATTAGCCGATGGGTTTGGGCATAAAAGAAAAAATATAGCCATCGGAATATATAATGCAGAAAAACTCCAATTCCCTATTTATTATAGAGCAGTACTACCGACTGAGAAAACTTTTGTGCCATTAGGAGCGGAAGAAGAACTTAATCTTCAAGAGATATTAGATACTCATCATAAGGGAAAAGAATACAGATATATACTTGAGGAGGTTCAACCTCAAGAGGTTCAACCTCAAGAGGTTCAACCTCAAGAAGCAAATAAATTCCCATTCTTGGAGGATAGTAATGGAACTCCTCTTTCATTCCCGCCTATTATAAATTCACGAGCCACAGGAGAAGTGAAACCGGGTGATAATCAACTATTTTGTGAGGTAACGGGTACTGATATAGAGCAACTTATCTCTATTGTTAATATATTGGCGGCAAACTTCCTTGATAGAGGTCAAGTTGAAAATCCCGTTGGAAATCCCGTTGGAAATCCCGCAGCAGGCGGGGCAGCAGGCGGGGCAGCAAGCGGGACAGATATTTATCCCTGTACTATAAAATATCCTTACCCTACGCAATTGGGCAAAACTGTTATTACACCATATGATTTTAGCTTTGCATTAGATATTAAAGATGAGGAATTTGAAAGAGTGTTGGGCAAAAAAATTACCACTATGGAAATCAGAGAAAGACTGGAAAGTTATGGATATAAAATTGACCAACAACCTAAAAAGTTGGAGCGAAGCGGAAATTCCGCTATGGCGGAACACGGGCCTAAAAACCTAATTAGAGTTTTAGTCCCTTCTTATCGTAGAGATATAATGCATCCGGTAGATATTATAGAAGACTTTGCTATTTCAGTGGGATTAGAGAAGTTTGAACCCGCTCCTCTTGAAGAATTTACTATGGGTAAGCCTGCCTCAACTCAACCTATCATAGATAAAATAAGAGAAATTATGATTGGATGTGGATTTGAGGAAACGATGTCAAACATATTAACCTCAGAAAATAGTCTCCTTACAAATCTGAGACTCCTTAACGATATTAACGCTCCTAACGAACTTAACGATATTAAACCCGTAGTAATTGAAAACCCTATTTCTGATTCTTATGCAGTGTTACGGAATTCTATCATCCCGTCGCTTTTGAGTATAGAAGCTCAAAGTTCAAAAGCTACCTATCCTCATAGAATATTTGAAGTCGGTGAAATAGTGATACAAGACTCCAAAGCAGAAAATAAAAGTAGAACAAAAAATAGACTTGCGGCTATTATTGCTCATCCAACTTCTAACTTCTCGGAATTACACAGCTTTTTAGATACGCTTATGTATTATTTGGGAGTAAGATATGAATTTAAAAAAATAGTCCATCCTTCTTTTATTG
>JACQXS010000024.1 GCA_016208615.1 Candidatus Stahliibacteriota bacterium
CAGTGCCTTGTCTTGCATTTTGTAAAGAATAGGAAATAAATCTTTACGCAATAAAGGTTCGCCACCCTCTACAATCACCCAACCGGGGTTAAGGTCAGCAATCTCATCTATTACTTGCATTGCTTTATCTGTGTTAAGTTCTGTATCCATCATCCCGGTGCAATGTGTACATTGCAAATTACACTCCTTAGTTATTGCCCAATCTATAAAATGCGGCATTTTTGTCATCTATCCCCCTTATATCAAGTGCTACAACTAACTTTTTAACAATCTCAAATAATCTTTTTGTGTTTCTTTTACCACTCTGGCAATAAGTTCTATAAACTTCCTATCGTCTGTATGTGCATCTTCTAACGCTTGTATATATTCTCCTCGCAACACAGGTGGTATTATTGCTATACAGTAGCTTTTTTGTAAAAGTATCAGGTTCATTAGAAGTCTTGCAACCCTACCATTTCCATCTAAGAAAGGATGAATAAAAACAAATTCCTTATGTGTCAATGCTGAGTACTCTACTGAATGATATTTATTCTCTAATTCTTTTGTTTTAATTATAAATTCCTTCATAAGGAAAGGAACTTTTTCAGGTGCAGGCAAAGTATATTTTGAACCAGAGATAAAGACTCTTTCTTTCCTGTATTTACCCGCAGATTTTTTGTCTATCCTGTAATAAAACAAATTATGTAGCTTTTGGATGTTCAACTCTGTAAAGCCATTTCTATTAGATAACTTATGAATAAAATCGTATGCTTCACTATGCCCTAATGCTTCGTAGTGGTCTTTGAGAGGTTTCCCGCCTATTGTTATACCATCTTCTATGACAATTTTTGTCTCGCTTTCCGTTAAAGAATTACCTTCTAATGCATTAGAAGAATAAGCTAAGCCCACTCTATAATACTCTTTAAGTTGCTTTATTATGTTTAAAGGTCTATGAGAATTGATTTCTTCTTGTAACTTATCTATTTCCTGTAAGATATTCATTTTATAGCTTATATCTTATGCCGTTATAGCAACTTTTACCGGGTCGCCCAAAGGTCCGAGCCGCATCTTCTTATCAAAGTATTGCGCCCTATAAGTAATAGTTACCGTCTCTTCATTATTTATAGTATGATAATAGGGCGAATGCGTATCATCAGCTAAAAAATGCCACTATTCAACTTCACCGGTACTCATAGAATACCAAATCTTCACTCCCACTATTCCTTCGGGCTTTGCATTCTTACGCTCATTTTGGGGATTCGGTCCCCAATGTATTATAGCAATTCGTAGATGCCCATGGTCAACTAATAATATAGGAGGTGGCGTCCTCATCACTATATCTTCTGATAAAAGGGTCGGCTTCTTATCCCTTACAGTTAGACTCATTGCCTCCCTATCTTTATCAGTTGTCCCGGGATAAAAAGTAATACTTTGGGCAACTCCCTCTCATAAATGCTTCTACCTCTTTATTCGTATTATTCTTTTCCGCTTTTGCACCACGAAACGCCGCTTTTAGCGATAAATAGGATTGATAGCTGGACTGCAACTTGTTGTTCAGAAGGACCAGCTTATCTTTAGTCGCAGCAGATACGCCAAGCTCTACATAATGGGCTACTACATATTTAGTAAAAGCATTAGCCCATTTCACAAACCCTATATCACTATCTGGTATATACCCCATCTTTATGAGAACCTATACATAACACTTATTCTCTTGTGTATAACTCATACACTCCTGCGTATAATTCATACGGATGCCGATATAACTCATATAGATGCCGATATAACTCATATAGATGCCGATATAACTCATTTCCACTCCTTTTTGTATAATTCGCCAATAAAAACATTCTCCAAAAGTCTGGCATTAGAGTTTCTAATCTCCAAATGCTCTACTAATGTAGCAAATCTACCACCCGCTAATCCATCTGCAATCAAAGCCGACCCTTGTGCCGCTTCCTTAGCCTCCGCAAAGCCAACTAAATTAGTCACTTCAAGGTCAAACTTATTTCTGATTGCTTCTGTAATTAACTTATTCAATTGTAGAACTCTTGTCAATCTACCTGATAGGACGACTGTATTAGCTTTTGTTACTGTTAATTCTTGCGACACTGCCCTAATAATGCCTTCTAAAAAAGAATCTAAGGCCAACTTTGCCTGTCCATCACCATTATTTATTAGTTCAACAAACTCCTCAGGAGAGATTACCGCTCCCGCAGTAATAGATGATACGCCACCTGAAAAGAGAAGCTCCTTAGGGAACCCTCCCAAAAGATAAGCTATTTCACCATCCATAACGCCAAAATTAAGGAAAGCAGGACCAGGAAAAATAGTCCCTCCCAGACCATCTACTATTTTACCACCCTCTACTGCCAAACAAGCATTGTAACCGAAGCCAATTTCTAACAAAACAAAATTAACCTTGTCAAAGCTCATATTTTTTCTCTTCGCTTCCGAATAGACACCTAAAACGCCAATAGCCATCTTATCCGCCGTGCCGAGGTCTATTTTATTTACTTTCCTATACCTTGGCACAGTAGATAGATGAATAACTCCCGGTATAAAATAAACATTTTGCTTTTTCTCTGCTAAGAGTTGGACCATCTTTTGAAGCCCAACCAGAACAGGAATCCTGCCCCTATCTTCTGGACGCTCAATAGTTAATTCAAACTTATCATCTTCATTGAGTTCGGTTATGTGTTTAAGTGATAGTCCCATCCCTGATGGACCAATCATTAAATCGGGTTGAAATTTTACTATCTCTGCTACAATTGTTTCAGGTGAAGAAGCAACAACTTCGCTCGGATAGGAAATATCCAACTCTACTTCGCCATCTTTAAGTCCACAAATATCCAAAGTCTTCGTCCCAGGGTCCACCCCGATTACTCGTACACTATTAACCATCTTTTACCTCCTTATTTAGCTAAACTTTCTCGTCCCTATAAGTTTCTGTATGCTATCAATTTTATGTTGCATACAATAATCTTCAATTCCGACCACTATTTCAGCTGCTGTATTGGGATTAACAAAAGTAGATGTCCCAATCTCTATTGCTGTGGCACCTACTATAATAAATTCTAATGCATCGCAAGTTGACATTATTCCACCCATCCCAATAATAGGTATTTTACACACCTGACTTACCTTATACACATAATAAAGAGCTACCGGCTTGATACAAGGACCTGACAACCCACCAGTTACCCCTCCCAACATAGAATTACGACTCTCAACATCTACTTTAAGACCGTAAATCGTGTTTATAAGTGAGATAGCATCTGCTCCACCTTGTTCTGCTGCAATAGCTACTGCTTGAATATTAGAGACATTGGGAGAAAGCTTAACTATCACTGCTTTACTTGTAACACCTTTAATAGCGTATGTCAACTCTTTTACTATATTTGGGTATTTACAAAATTCAACCCCTTCAACATTAGGGCAACTGATGTTTATTTCAAATCCACTTATATTCGTTGGCTCAAGCATTTTTATCACTTCTAAATACTCGTCTTGGGTTTTGCCCGCCACTGATGCAATGACTGGTATTCCGAGTTCTAACCACTCCTTTAGTTTATAGCTGATAAACTCACGCACCCCTAGATTCTCAAGTCCTATGGAATTAAGCATACCACCGCAAGTTTCAACTGTGCGTGGAGGCAGATTACCAAGTCTTGGCTCAAGTGTAATTGATTTAGTGATTATGGCTCCTATTTTACTGAGATTCGTAAATTGTGCAATCTCAACCCCACAAGTCCCACTGGCAAGAATAACAGGATTTTGGAGCTCCAACTCCCCAATCTTAACACTCAAATTACTCATTTTATTATTACTAAAGCTCTTACATTATCGCAGATAAAATCTGCTCCTACAAATGGTATAAGTCTTCATCAGAAATAAGTGCCATCCATTGTCTTGGCTATATTTCTATCTCTTTTGAAAAAACAATATATACTCGTGCTTAAATATATAAAACCCTCCACTTAAAGCTCTTCGGCGCCAGAGTTGTTCTGCATTCCTCTTTGCCCGATTGCCAGAGATATTTTTTATCACAATACTTTTAAGTTTATATCCATTTTCCAAAACTTTTTGCATTGTATAAAAACTTAAAGGCACCCATTCGCTCTGGCTGTATTTATCTCCAATAACAAGTACCAAAAATCTTTTTTCATCAAGCAGAGGATAAGTGTTTTTAACAACTTGTGAAAATTTATTCAGAAATTCATCGGTAGTTTTTGTATTACACAAATCATTTGGATTATCGCTAAATTTAATTATATCGTGATATGGGGGATGCATTATAATAAGTTGAACGGTATCAGAATTATAATTTTCATTTAGTGTTTTTTTTACATTTTCTATTGTTTTGTTTTCCGTATTGTCTCCTTCAATTACAGATGTTTTTACATTGTGTAAATTACTCTCTTGAGCAATGAGTTCTTTTGCTCTTTTTACCAAATCGGGCAAGAGTTCAATACCGATTCCGTTTCTACCTATTCTTTTACATTCAATCAATGTAGTGCCACTGCCTAAAAAAGTATCCAATACTATTTCTCCTTGTTTAGTATATCTGAGCATTGCTTGGTGTGGAATTTGAGGTATAAAATTCCCATGTAACTCACCGGTATGGACTCCACTATTATCCCGTTTTCCAAGCAACCAGAGACTATCTGTAATTATTTCCTCATATTCTTTCCATCTGTTCAAATCAATATCGTTAAATTTAGAGAGTTTAGAATTTGTAGATTTTGGTACTTCTAATACAGAAGGTATTTTCTCCTGCTCAGGATAAGTATGTATATTCAATTGTTCCTGAGTTAATATGTTTTTATTGAAACTGCCTTTTTTTAATTTATTAGTATTCATATCTCTACTTCATCTGTCCAAAAAACTGGTCCATCTTTGCATACATATTTGTATCCCTTACTCCTTGCAACTGCACACCCCAGACAAACACCCATTCCACAAGCAAGATGTCTTTCTAATGATACTTGGCAAGGAATAAAGTGACTATGTGCATACATTTTTACTGCTTTAAGCATTCCCTCTGGACCGCAGGCAAATATAATTTCAGGCAGACTAATAGGGTTGAGTAAACCGGTTACTTTTCCTTTTATACTATATGAGCCATCTTCTGTGGTAACTAATACTTTACCTACTTTCGCAAATTCTGTCTCACACAATACTTCATTTTTAGTCTTCGCACCTATAAGTGTAGTTATAGTTGAGCCAAGCTCTTTTGCTCGGGTTGCAAGAAAATAAAGCGGTGCTACCCCTATTCCACCTGCAATAATAAGTATATTATCATACTCCGTATATGCATAAAAATTACCGAGAGGTCCAATTACATCTATTTCGTCCCCTTCCTTATATGAGGATAAAATTTTTGTCCCCTCTCCTATTATCTTAAAAAGTATCTTAAATGTATCGTTTTCTGTTGAATGCACACTTATAGGTCGGCGTAGTAAAGGGAAATAAGAATTACTAACTCTTATATTTACAAATTGACCCGGCTTTGATAGAGTAGCTATTCTCTCATCCTTGATAGTAAGACTAACTACATCGGGTGCTATTTTTTCATTTTTTATTACTTTCATCTTGAGGTAATACCTCTGTTTTATTGAGTACGCTGCCTTTGCCGCATACTCAGTTTGTGGGAAAGCCTGAATTAGTCCTTCATATTCCTGCAAGGCACTATCTACTTGATTAAACTCTATCCAATACAGTTCAGCAAGCAAGAAGCAAATCTTTGCCCCGGCGGAATCGGGATTCCCGCTCCCAACCTGTTCTCCTGACCCCGTAACAGTATCAGGACGGGACATGTCGGGACGGGTCCGTTTCAACAAACTATCTACTGCTATTGAATCCTGTTTTCCCGCCAAGTCCCCGATTGAATCGGGACAAGCGGGATTTCGCAGACTCAACTTGGCTTTATACTCGGCTAACTTTGCAAGTCTTGATGCCCTAATAATTGCTTGATTTCCAATCCCCGATGTACCGCCTAATTTTTGTGCCTGTTCATAACATTTACTTGCATTTTTCAAATCCGCAAGCGTATCCTCATATATTAGTCCAAGTTCATATTGAGCATCAGCAGAAGTTTCCATCGCCGACAGCACTTCAATTGCCTTTTTAGAATCTCCTTTTGCTTTGTAGCATTTAGCAATTAAGAGTTCAAGTTTTATCTTCTCTTGTGCACTAACAAGTTCCCTAAGAGGGATAAGTTTTTGCAGTGCCTCTTCATACTTGTTGAGTGCAATAAGAATATCGCTAATAGATAATGAAAGTTGGAACTTTTGTGTCGCTAATTTCATTGCCTCCTCATAATATTTAAGTGCAGAGTCAAGTACAACCGAAGAGTCATATGCATTGCCCATTGTGGTAAATATATCTACTTTAATTTTTGATTTTGGAGAACGAGATAGATAATCTTTTCCAATTTTTATCACATTTTCGTAATCTTCCTCACGCAAGTAAGAATCCATAATCAATTTAGTCGCTTCCTCCTTGTCGTCTTTAACCTGAGCCAGCACCTCTCTTGCTTCATTAAAATCACCCTTCCCAATGTAAGACCTGCCAAGCTCTAATCTGCAAACATCAGCCATCTTGTAATCCGGATAATAAACTATTAGTTCTTGGAATTTCCGTACCGCATATTCATATTCTTCTTTGGCAATAAAGCATTTACCCATAAGAAATAAAGCATCAGGCACATAGCGAGAATCCTTATGATACTCAACTATTTTACTACATTTCTCTATGGATTTATTCAAAAATTCCTTATTGGGTGGAGTGGATATTATTGCTTTATCATAATACTCTTTGGCATTATAAAATGTGTTGTAATACACACACCCTGTTAGCCCAAATATAATAAGTAGATATTTTTTCATGTCTGTCCTCCTGAGGCATTTTAACCTCTATCTGATAAATTAACACTTACTATATCAGTGTCAAGAAATATTGACTTGACACATTATTTTTTTAGACTAAACTTGGTTTGTGGATACTATAGCAGCTATCAGCACTCCTCTCGGTGAAGGAGGCATTGGAATAGTTAGGATATCCGGGGAGCAGTCTTTCCAAATAGCTGACCTTATATTTACTGGTAGAATTAAACCCAGTTCCGCTGCTACTCATACTGTTCATTATGGTAAAATAATAGACCCCGCAACACAAGAAAAAATAGACGAAGTGCTAATTATAGTTATGCGGAAGCCCAATACTTACACTTGTGAGGATATGATTGAGATAAATACTCATAGTGGAATAGCAGTGCTAAATAAAGTACTACAACTAATACTACAAAACGGTACTCGTAATGCCAAGCCCGGTGAATTCACTCGTCGTGCCTTTCTATCGGGCAGAATTGACCTTGCTCAAGCAGAGGCAGTGCTTGATATTGTGCATGCTAAGACTGATAAATCCTTAACCCTTGCTATGACACAACTGGATGGCAAACTTTCTACACTAATTACTGATATTAAAAACAGAATAGTGGCTATCGTGGGTTCTATTGAAGCTTCAATAGATTTCCCAGAAGAGGTTCAACCTCAAGATGTGGCTGAACCCAATATTGTTGTAGCGAAGCCCCCGAATGCCTTCGGGGATAAACTCCAATCCCGATTGCCCCGCTACGGCGGTGGCTACTGCAGGGCAGACCTTTCTTTACTTTCTCGTGAAATTGGCGATCTCATTAAATCAGGTGAATCCGGCAGACTTATGAGAGATGGAGCAATTGTTCCTATTGTTGGTAAGCCCAATGTAGGGAAATCAAGTCTATTTAATGCACTGCTTTCTGAGGATAGAGCCATCGTCACTCCCTATCCCGGAACTACAAGAGATACCATTGAAAGTTGGATAAGTGTAGCTGGTATTCCTATAAAACTTATTGATACCGCCGGAATATGTAAGTCAGCAAATCCCATAGAACAAGAAGGAGTAAATAGGACAATTAAGACGATAGAAGAGGCAGAGGTTATTATTTTCGTTATTGACCAGAGTGAAGGTATGCTAAAAGAGGATATGGAAGTATGGGAATACATAAAGGGAAAGAAAACTATAGTCGTAGCAAATAAATGTGATTTAATTTCAGAAAACGGAAATCTGTCTTCTGACTTCTGTCATCAGATATCAGTATCTGCATTAAGAGGAGATAATGTGGAGCAAATTCTGCCTACTGTAGTTAAACTTATTTCAGTAGATAATATTATACCTTTTGTCTCCAACACAAGACATATTGATGCCTTAATTAGAGCAAAGAGAGCTATTGATAGAGCGGAGTCCGAAGTAGTGAAAATGGCACCAGAACTTATCTCATATGAATTACGAGAAGCTTTAACTGCCTTAGGCGAAATAACAGGCGAAACTACAACGGAAACAATTTTAGACCATATATTTTCAGAATTCTGTATTGGTAAATAATAGGAGGTGAATTGTGGAAATTGTAACAATTAAAAGGAAAGATAAGCGTTTAATAGACGAGATGCGGACTATAAAAATAGAGAAAGATTACCTTAAAGATGCTGAGGGTTCGTGTCTAATTGAGTTAGGGGAGACTAAAATTATTTGTTCTACTACTGTTGAGTCGCGTGTTCCTTATTTTCTAAAAGATAAGCGGCAGGGATGGATAACTGCAGAATATGGGATGCTGCCAAGAAGTACGAAAGAACGAATTTCAAGGAATAGGGATTCTGGTCGCCTTCATGAGATTCAAAGACTAATTGGTCGTTCTCTACGCAATGTATGTGATTTAAGTATTCTCAATGGGTTCACTATTGCCATAGATTGTGATGTCATACAAGCAGATGGTGGTACACGGACAGCTTCAATAACCGGCGCTTATGTAGCACTTCACGATGCCTGTCAATATATGATAGCACAGGGCTTAATAGACGCAACCCCATTACACAACTCTGTAGTTGGAGTTTCTGTAGGCATAATTGACGGAGTACAAATGCTTGACCTAACATACGAAGAAGATGAGCGTGCCGAGGTAGATATGAATATTGTAATGACGGAAGAATTAAAACTGGTTGAAGTTCAAGGGACAGGTGAGCGGAAGGCATTTACATATGACGAATTTATTAATTTAATTAAACTCGCAGAACACGGGATAAAAAATCTCATAGATGCACAAAGGAAAGCTTTATTCTTATTAATATAGAGAATTTGGAAAGGGGTACAACCTCATTGGATTTTAATATGGCATTGTTTATGTAAAAGCTACCACAATTTAACCCAATCGTTCATTCGTTTACAAAGATGGCCATCTGATAGTCTATATTGAATATTACTCTCCTTATCAGTGAAGAATATTGAATAACTGTCACTATCATGCCAATAAGCGTCAATTTGGTCATTCTTAAAATGTGGTATCCAATTGTTCACATCCTCGAACTCACCCAAGGGGTTAAGTGTATGCACATCTATAGCGGAAGGTAGGCAGCTGTGTTGCGTATGATAAAAAACCATAGCTTTTCCTAACTCATTAGCACATCTGCTCATCTTGGCATCGTTTGCCTTTATTTTAGAATTAATAAAACGAGGCACCGATATAGATGCCAAAACTCCAACTATCACTATCGCTACTATTAACTCAATTAACGAGAAACCCTGCTTTTTATTCATCTCTCCCCCCTTTTTTGCTTCTATATTGTAGATTCAATATATTAACCCCTACATTCTATTTTATATTTATAATCCCGCTTGTCCCAATGCTTGTCAAGTTTTTTTTATCTATAACTATTATATTTATAGTCTCAGCCACAGGATAAAAGACCCAAATATATGCCTCGCCTTGGTCTTTCACTGTGAACTGATAAGTTGAAGGAGTTACATTCGCCTCATTAGTACTAACTATTTTCACTGTCCCCATATAACTTTCCATTTTCTCGCCTTGTGTATTGATAGCTGTAATTTTCAATCCAAACATCTCTCCTGCTGTTGCTTCTTTTGGAACTACTACCTTAAAATGTGAAAGCTTTTCAGATAGTTTTTGTTCTTCTTTTGGCTTAACCTTAATCGGTGTGTAATTAGCTCCTAATACTCCACTTGCTCCAACTACACCTGTTTTATACTTATCTTCAAGAACTATAGGCAAATGACCCGGAGATACATCAATTACTAATTCCTTTCTTCCCTTATCTTTTTTATCAAATTTTACCTCTTTAACCAGTTTGTGTGTATTATCATAAATAATACAGGTAGAGTTATATCCTTGCGCAATTCTACCTTCATCATTTATCGCTTCAATCATTACATTATATTTCTCCTGCGTATAAGGTTGGAGTATTACATTAAGCCCTGTTGCTCCACCAAGCATATGGCTCGCTTGTTCATTCATAAATCTAATAAACTTATTTACCGATATGTCCATAAATACACTACTTTGCCCAGAAGTAGGTGGACTTAAATAATTGGGCAGTAGCTCACTTCGTTTCCGATACCCACCAAATATCTCAATCCCCTCTCCTATTCTATATCCTATTGCAGACATATTACCTGTATTTTCTATGCCCCCCCGTACAAGTAAGCCAGCTATTGGATTATAGGTACAGCAGCATAGATAAGAATAACTAACCTTATTCCATGCACTTAAATAATGATTCGCATAAGACCCTAACATCTCTATCCTCTTATGTGGCAATAAATACACATCAATGCTTTGGTCTACATATTTTCTTTGAGTTTCTGCTTCCTGTTCCACTTGTATAGACGAAAATACTGCCCCCTTATCAAAAGTCACAGGTCTAATAGCGACATCCATATTTGACCCCACCCTTCTTGTAGTTAATCCAACTAATAAGTGGTCAATTGCTCCTCCCAATTGAATCCACTCAACTGGGAATGTTTTTATCCCCAAAGTAGTGAAATTAGTTACCTCTCCTTTGTCAATAAAAGTTACTCTTTCAGACAAGGTTATGTCTAATGGTTCACTCCCATAGTATAAGCAATTAGAGATAGGTATGTACATCATATTTTCTCTTTTTTCAATCGCCGCAGTAGCCTCATACTTTAACTTATTAGTGGAATTAGTCTTTATTCCAACCTCACTTGAACTGTATAGAAATTTACTTTCCTTAAATCCTACTCGTTGAGTTGTAGTTATCTGTCCAGTAGTATATCTAATACTTCCCGTATTAATAATTGCTTTCTCCCCATTATCCACACATAAATCAACTCCTCCAAATACTGTCACTTTACCAACTCTTGTGGTAATACCAATTTTATCATAATCTGCCGTATTAACGGTCCCATTAGCATATAACTTTTCTTTTGAATAAGTTAGTGTATTCTGCCAAGATAAGTTAGGATTGATTCCTATAGAGAATTCACCCCTTTTACTATGCCACATAGATTGGGGGATATCAGTAATATATTTAGCTTCTGTATATTGAGCATAAAGTGGAACTGCTTTCTGTAGTGTAGTTGTAAATCTGCTACTCATAGCTTCTTCTCCTATGATAATCTATCCCAATATAAGTAGTGCTTTTTACAGGTATATTGACTTTACCTATTATTCCTTTTTCATTCTGCCCCGGTCTTAACATATACTCAATTGTAGTAGAGACGCCATTTGATTTTCCCACCCTCATAAAAACACTATTCAGTAAATAATCAGTAGGCACTTGACTCTCTTTCATAAATTTAGTTCCTATGGCCCCGTAGTTAAACTTTTTCTCCAAATTCATCAGTATAGTGTGATGGTTAATTGTCGGGTTCCGCAACCGGGATAGATATTCAATAACCAAGAAGTTTGGATTGCCAAATATATCTTCGCTTTGCACAGGGACATAAAACCATAACTCTCCGGTCTCATAATCAATATAATAATCTCTACTATTAACAATTCGTGTATTTATAGTTCTATCCGGTATATTCTTATCTCTTGTTTCTACAGATATATACTCTGAATGTGGAATTAACGGGGGTTGCAATAATTTGTAAGGTCCTGTTTTATTTTCTGCTCGTAATTCATCTTTATAGGAAGTAGAACTTTGAACTGACCCAATTCCCGTGAATGCTACCTTACCCGAGTAATCTACTTTGGTATATGGTAAAGGTCTGTTTATAGCAAAAACTTCATCCCTACTGCCCTCTAAAGGTTTTAATGAAATCTCTCCAATCCCGTAACTCACATTAAAGTCGCTGTAAGAAAGTTTAAGATAGAACTTGCCAATAGTTTGCTGTTCACCGCCACTTGCTTTATCACCATAAATATCATATACTTTATTCGGCTTAATATTAGCTATAATTTCTTTCATATCATCTCTATCAGTATCAAGTCCTGCTTCAATAATAGTTTTCCCAGTTAATTTACCTCTAAAATAGAAGGCAAATTTAGAATCTACTATTAATTGGTTATCGGTAATCGGTACTTTCAACAAGTGTTCAATTTTCATATTCCCTAATGCAACAAATAAGAAATCTGTTTTAGTGTTCAAAGGTTCAAGGGTTTGAGGATTCGGTGTAAAATCTGCTTTTACCACACTTCCCTTTGGCAGCCATAAGAGTTTTGGAGAAATGGAGAGGTTATCTGATTCAACAAATACTGTATGCATCCCATCTTTAACTCCCCAAAAGTGATACCTACCCATATTATCAGTCATAGAAATAGAACCATTACTTAATCTAACAATAGTATTCGGTATTCCACTTCCATCCGCATTGGTCACTCTACCGAAAACAATTCCCCGTTTTGTAAATACCCCCTCTTCAATAAATATTTCTTGTAGCACTGAATCGCTTTTCCCTGAATATGAGAACTCAGTATACCAGAATGATAATCCTATCTTTGCCTCTTCTGTAATTTTAAGTGAATATTCCAACTTTATTTCCTGGTGTGACTCAATTATCGGTATGAGGGTTTTGTAGGGCAGGGGAGTACCATTTAATTTAGCTGTACCTTGGACATAAAAAATGCCCGTAGGTAAGTTATCTTTGATAATAATATTTTCTATACTTGTATCGGATTCGTTTTTTAAGAGATACCTGAATGAAACTATATCTCCCAAATAAAATGGGCCACTACTTTGAGTTTTAGTTATCTTTATAATAGAATTATTTGCCTGCAAGCACATTTTTTCGTCAAATATAGAAATGTTGGCATTAGAATAAAATGTAAGTTCAAGTTGTGATATGGAATGGGTAGCAGATTTTAGTTTTAGATATAGAGTTATAATTTCACCTGTAGTTGGCTGTCCATTACTAATAATAGTTGTCCGCTCACCAGTAACTGGGTACCAAATTCCTTCATTTTCCACCGTATACTCTAATTCTGTATTTTTACTTCCCATAAAAATATCCAGCGTCCAACTTTCATTACTCTCCAGATATAATTTGGTGGTAAATATATATGGGAAGCTATCAATCTCTAACTCTAACGGAGCAACTTGATTTAGAACAGCTAATAATATACAGATGCTCACTGAAGTTCACCCTTATTCAATAGAAAATGCTTTAACTGCTACTATTGGGTTATCTTCACTATTATATGTGAATACAACTACAGTTTGATAATTTCCATTCTCTGGTGGCTGCTGCCACAAAAACTTATGATTTACTTTACTACCCGGCAGAATTGGGCGTGAATTTTCATTTACTAACCTTTTTATTGTTTCTCCCTTTTCGTTTTTTATTTCAGCTACTATATTAGGTTCAAAGTGGATATTACCTATGTTGCTATATTTCACATCTATTTCTACACCTTCATCCTTCTTATAGACTTCTATTCCTTCTACAATAGCTTTCTTTTGCATCTCACCCTGAATAGTAATAAAAAACTTACACACGATACCAATATGAACTCCCATTTTAACGGGTGCATCTACATAAATAGCAGAATAATATCCTCCTACTTCTACATCATCAGGTACTCTAATATGATATGTTGCTTTACCCTCTCCGGAGGGAGGTAGTGTAAAACTATCTGGTGAAAATGTAATCCATTTAGTTGCTGAGTGCTTTCCTTCTCCAATGGGAAGCGTTGTAAGTCCACCACTTCCATCTACTCCCAAATCATAAGGTATAAGAACAAATTTCATCTCCCTATCAGATATATTAACTACTGTGATTTCTCCTTCATAAGTTGTACCTTTTTGGCACACAATAGGAATATCAGCAGGATAAACCCTAAGTCCTATTTTAGCCTCTAAATTACCAATAACAAATATGAACACTAAACTGAATAATATTTTTTTCATTATATCTCCTAATATAATTTCCAATATGTATTTACCCAATAATTATCCCCCACAGGGTCAGCCCACTTCATTTGGAGTCTATAATCATAATATAATAGTGTGTCTGTACTGCCCGCCCCTGCTAATTCCTCTGTATCCCAATATTGATACCAGTTTTGTGCCACAGGATTAGCATCTGCTGCCCACTCTAATCGCCTTACCAGAATATTATTTATACCATTACTAAATTTTTTTCCTTCTGCCACTGTCTTCAGCTCCCAAGACTCATTTGCATTTATACCTATAACTAATGTAGTAGTCCCTTTAGTAGAGCCAATATGATATACTTTATCCGGTATAACATTCCCGAAGCCCACAGTATCATCTCCACTCTCTATACAATTCCCCGGTAATAAAGGGTCATAATCATACATTGCGATAAGTGTCAAGCTTTTTGCCAACGGCGTATTAAACTTTATCTTCACCTGCACCGAATCTGCATCCACAACTCCATTCCATCTACACATAACAAAAATTATAGCTACTAATAATCTTTTTCTTAACTTTCTCTTTTTTAAATTCACATTCCACCAGCGTATAATTTATTCTAACTTTTTACTTCCTTCTCTCCCCCGCTCTCGTTATTTAATAGTTTATTTTACTAAGAGCGGGGGTCATATATCTACTCTCTTGCAACCGGTCTAATACAGTTTCCAATAGGTGTCTGTTTTGTAATTATTCCCCGGTGTATCTGTCCATTGTAGTGCTGTTCTATAATCATATCGTAGTGTGGTACTTGCAGACCCTGTCTTTGTTGAAGCTTCAGTAGTAGAGAATCCTGTAAAGGTCTGTGCAGCTCCATCTTCTGCCCACTCTAATCTACTTAATGGAATAGTATTAGAGCCATCAGAGAAATTACCTGTCCCCATTGTCTTTAATTCCCAACTCGTATTTGCAAATACTCTCATATATAATGTCGCTGTTCCATTAGTAGAACCGATATGATAGGTAATACCTGGTTCAAGCGTACCAAAACCTACAGTATCATCAGCACTAAGAACACGATTACCCGGGTTAGTTGCATGGTAGTCAGATACCGAGTCCAATAACATCTCTTTCACTGTTGTTAATGAGAACTTCACCGGCACCTTAACCGAGTCAACCGCCGCTGCCCATACTCCATTCACTGCAAAACACGCTACTATTAAAAGTGGTAATAGCAACTTTTTCATCTTTAATCACCTCCTTTTGTAGCAATTATATCTCTTAATATGCTATTTGTCAAGTTATTTTTCAAAATTTTTTTTACTTCTAAATTAGACAATAGTCCGGAGAGAATTTAGTGTTATTTCATCCAATTTATTGCAAGTTTTAAGTTTTATTGGGATGGAATTATTCTTGACAACCCATTCATAAAAGTTTATACTAAAACTATAGATAATGGAGTTAGAGAATTCAATGCGAAGGAGGTAGATATGTTAAATAGTGTAATTTATATTGTAATTGGGGCTATATTAACTTTGAGTAGTAATATTTTATTAAGCGAGTCATCTAAATATCAGAACTCAAAAGTCAATCCTGTATTAAATACAGGACGGAACTCATATTTTTTTATCCATCTCTCTGACCCGCAATTTTATTTCACTCAAATGGCAGATGACATAACCGATAGTTGTGTAGTTCAAATCAATAAGTTAGGTGCGGCATTTACAATTGTAGCGGGTGATTTAGGGATGATGGGCTACCCATCGGAATGGACAGATTGTAAGCAGTCATTAGATAGATTACTTAACCCATATTATGTAGTACCGGGTAATCATGATGTTTTCCCTTATTTTTCTCTTGCCCAGTATAGGGATTTTTGGGGTCCAGATTATTACAGTTTCACTTACGACTCCTGTTTATTTATAGCCCTGAATTCACCATTATTAGAAGATACGCAACTGCCAGATGAGCATGCTAAACAGGATAGTTTTTTATTCGCCACATTGGAGCAATCGGATAATTATTTACACAAGTTTTGGTTCTTCCATTACCCATTATACCAAAGCTCGCCTACCGAAGCAAGTAGTGATGGCAATGTTGACCGTCCCCAACGCGATACTTTGCTTAAATATTTGACTGACTATGATATTACCGCAGTCCTAACTGGTCATACTCATAGTAACATAATTCTCAACTACGGGTGTACAGATTTAATTACCGGGTTCTCGTCTTGTGGCACGCCTCTACCTGCGGGATATAGGATAGTGAAGGTTTATGAAAATGGGGTTGAAAGTTTTCCTGTTGTTATTTATACTAATAGTGGATTTGAAAAAGGTATAGATACTGTGCGAGATGAAAAGATAGTTACGCCAACTATCAGTGTTGAAAATCCCGTTGCAGGCGGGGCTGATACTATTTTAGCTGATAGCACTGTCTACTTTAATATGATAATAGATAGTATAAGCTATCCCGGTTGGAGTAATCTAAATTACAAATGGGAATTCGGCGACAGCAATACCTCTACTGCTCGCGACACAAGTCATAGTTATTCTGACATAGGTGAATATATTATTACAGCCAGAGCCTATAATCAGCAGTCAGTTGCCTCTTATAGATTTAAAATAGTAGTTAAGCAGATATGTGTAGAAGAGAGTTATCCCATTAGCAATCATCAATTATCAATTAGCAATACAACAATTGGCGATACGGATAATACAAAGTTGATAAGCTATTATTTGCCAAGTGCTGCGTTTGTTAATTTATGTGTCTATGATATTACAGGTAGGAGGGTTCGTGAACTTTATAAGGGCCAGCAAGATAAGGGAGTTCATAATATTACTGTTTCTGGTTTAGAGACGGGTATTTATTTTGTCCGGCTTACTGTGGATAAAGAAAGTGTATCAACTAAAATTACAATAACAATTAAAGATTAAAAAGGAGATGAGGATTATTAAGTCGCCAAGAGGCAGTACTATAAGTTGCAAGAGTTGGGGTACCGAGGCGGCTATGCGTATGCTGATGAATAATCTTGACCCGGATGTAGCAGAATTACCGGAGCAACTTATAGTCTATGGTGGTACAGGCAAGGCGGCAAGGAATTGGGAGTGTTTTGACAAGATAATAGAGTGTCTTAAAGAATTGGAATCCGACGAAACGCTGCTTATTCAATCTGGCAAGCCTATTGGTGTGTTTAAGACATTTCCTAATGCGCCGCGTGTTCTAATAGCCAATTCTCTCCTTGTGCCGCGGTGGGCGAATTGGGATTATTTTAGAAAATTAGAGCAGATGGGACTGATAATGTATGGTCAAATGACTGCGGGGTCGTGGATATACATAGGAACTCAGGGTATTATTCAGGGTACATACGAAACTTTATCCACTTGTGCTGCTCGGCATTTTGGTGGTTCTCTTAAAGGTAAATTTGTGTTGACTGCTGGAATGGGAGGGATGAGTGGGGCTCAACCATTAGCCGTAACTATGAATGAGGGAGTAGTAATTGATGTAGAAGTAGATGCACAAAAAATAGACCGCCGTGTAAGACAAGGATTTTGTGATACGATGGTCTATTCACTGGATGAGGCACTTAAACTTGTAGATGGGGCAGTAAAAAATAGAACTCCGCTATCTATTGGTTTAGTGGGTAATGCAGCAGAGGTACATCCTGAACTTGTAAGGCGGGGTAAAATACCTGATATTGTGACTGACCAGACAAGTGCACACGATGAGCTAAATGGTTATATCCCCGGTGGTATAAGTTTAGATGAGGCAACTAAACTACGCAAAAACAATCCTGCTGAATATATAAAGCGTGCATTTGCATCTATATCGGTTCATATGGAGGCAATGATTGAGATGCAGCGTCAGGGAGCTATTGCTTTTGATTATGGAAATAATATACGCGGTCAAGCTCAAAAGGCAGGGGTCAAGGAGGCATTCAATATACCTGGCTTTGTGCTTGAATATATTAGGCCCTCTTTTTGCAAAGGCAGGGGTCCTTTTAGATGGGCTGCTCTTTCAGGCGACCCTAAGGATATTTACTTAACTGATGAAGCAGTGCTTAAAGAATTTCCGGATGATGAAATACTTAATCGCTGGATTAGACTTGCCCAGAAGAAAGTTCCATTCCAAGGTCTGCCTTCCCGTATATGTTGGTTGGGCTATGGGGAGCGGGCACAATTTGGAAAGATAATCAATAAAATGGTCAGAGAAGGCAAGTTATCTGCACCTATAGTTATAGGCAGGGACCATTTGGATGCGGGGAGTGTAGCGTCGCCAAATCGTGAAACTGAGGGTATGCGAGATGGGTCAGATGCAATAGCAGATTGGCCTATTTTGAATGCCTTACTTAATGCAGTATCAGGTGCAACTTGGGTGTCGGTTCATCATGGTGGCGGAGTTGGGATAGGCGAGTCTATTCATGCGGGCCAAGTAATAGTGGCTGATGGAACTTGTGAAATGGATATACGGATGGAGAGAGTATTGACTAATGACCCGGGCATCGGAATTGCAAGACATGCGGATGCCGGGTATCCAGACGCTACCCAAGAGGCTCGCAAAAAGGGAGTAAAACTTACATTTTTGCCTAATAAACCACAATGAAAAGTAATATGAATAAATTAGAAGCACCAAATTACAATACCCAAATAACAAAGTAAAATCAGAATGACAAAGGTTTGGGATTTGGAATTTGGGTATTATTTGGGATTTGAATTTATTTGTAATTTGGGATTTAGATATTATTTGGTATAAGGAGAGAATATGAAAATTGCAATTATAGGGACTGGGCATGTGGGACTTATTACAGGAGTCTGTTTTGCGGAACTTGGGAATGAGGTTACCTGTATAGATGCAGATGAAGTTAAGATTCAGAACCTTAAAAAGGGCTTACTTCCCATATACGAACCCGGGTTACAAGAGTTATTAGCCAAAAACACTGTTAATACGGGGCATATGAGCCAGGGGCTCATCAGCCTCCGGCTGAAAAGCCCCTTCTACCCTATTAAATTTACCACTTCCATAAAAGATGGCACAAAAGATGCAATAGTTATATTTATTTGTGTTGGCACCCCTCCCAAGTCCTCAGGCGAAGCAGATTTATCAGCGGTTGAAAATGTGACTATGCAGATTGCAGAATCTATGAGTGATTACAAGTTAGTCGTGGAAAAAAGCACCGTTCCTGTGCGTACTGGGATAAGAATAAAACAATTAATGGAACAGCGAGCCAAAACAAAGTTTGATGTCGCCTCCAACCCTGAATTCTTAAGAGAGGGTAATGCTATCTATGACTTTATGCACCCTGACAGAATAGTTATTGGAGTTGAGAGTGAGCGGGCTAAAAATATATTACTTGAACTTTACCAGCCCATAAAAGCACCTATTGTAGTGACTGATATAGAGTCAGCTGAACTTATCAAGCATGCTTCTAACTCCTTCCTGGCAACTAAAATCTCTTTCATCAATGCAGTAGCTTTAATTTGTGAAAAAACGGGCGCTAATATAGAACAGGTAGCACAGGGTATAGGGCTTGACCATCGTATAGGTAAGGATTTCTTAAATGCAGGAATAGGGTTCGGTGGCTTCTGCTTTCCCAAAGACTTACGCGCTTTCAGAAGGATAGCGGAAAAAATAGGCACCGACTTCAACTTGCTCAAAGAAGTAGAAAATATAAATGAAGAAATGAAAAAAAGGTTTATCTCTAAAATTGAAGATAGTTTATGGAACTTGAAGGATAAAGTAATTGGGGTACTGGGACTTGCTTTTAAGCCGGATACTGAGGATATGAGATATGCACCAAGTATTGATATAATAAAGACCTTACAGGAAGAGGGAGCAAAAATAAAAGTTTATGACCCGCAAGCTATGAATGTTGCCAAAAGTATTCTTAAAGATGTAGAGTATTGTAGTAATCCATATCAAGTAGCCGAAGGAAGTGATTGTCTTTGCATACTGACAGAATGGGATGAGTTTAAGGAGCTGGATTTAATAAAAATAAAGAAGTTGCTCAAATCCCCTATTATTATAGATGGCAGGAATATATTCTCAAAACAAGAGATGCAAAAAATGGGCTTCAAATATAAAAGCATAGGCAGATAATACTTCGACGCTAATGAAATTGCAAACTTTTTTCTTGACAAACTACTAAATGATAGTTATTAAAAACACAATGAAAAGATTAGGTATTGATTCTCTCTCTCTCTCTCTGCGCAATTCAGCATTCGCAGACTTCTACCCAGCTTTAGCTGAGGGTTTTTACCCCAAACATTCGTCTTATTTGCTCAAGGTTTTTAACTACTTAATTATTTACTTATTTAACAATTTTCTGCCGAAGGCGGATCCGCCTCCGGCGGAAACTAATATTCCCGATGTATCGGGAGAAAGGAGAAAAGATGGCAAAGAAAAGATATGCTCTTTTGTGTAAGGAATACAAAAAGCTCGTAGAAGCAAAAAATATCGAGCCGGTTTCAAAAAAGACTTATTTAGATGACATCAAC
Organism: Candidatus Stahliibacteriota bacterium; assembly: GCA_016208615.1. Classification (GTDB taxonomy): domain Bacteria; phylum Hydrothermota; class UBA3073; order JACQXS01; family JACQXS01; genus JACQXS01. The sequence goes on from JACQXS010000024.1 coordinate 20,636, forward strand.
AAAATTTTTGAATCTCTATTAGCAGGTCTCACAGAAGAAGGTATTGAAGCTCTTGTTAAAGGTAGAGGATTCAAGAGGACTGAGGAATATAGACATATAATTAGAGATTTGAAGGATATAATAAAAGAACGGGAGAGATGATTTGCAAACCTAAAGATTTGCTCTACAACTTGTGGGCATTATCATACATTGGTAGGAAACTGATGGGAGAGGGGGAGAAATGAAATGCATAATAAATAGTGTTGTGGGTTTGGGGGTTATCTTTTTGGGAGTATATCCTCAAACTACTGTCTATGCAGATTCGTGGGCAAAAGCTTATGGAGGAACAGGAGACGACCAAGTATATTCAATTCAGCAGATATCTGATGGTGGCTATATAGTTGCAGGATCGACTACTTCATTTGGTGCAGGCAAGGAGGATTTTTTAATCATAAAGTTAGATAATACAGGAAACATTTTTTGGACTAAAACTTTTGGCACTCCATATGGTGATTGAGCTTGGTCAATTCAGCAAACATCTGATGAAGGTTATATAGTCGCTGGAGGTGGCTTCTTCACATATTCACCGAGTGGTGACTCTGACGGGTTTGTCGTAAAATTAGATAGTTCAGGTAATACTTCTTGGGCAAAGAAATTAGGTGGAGCAAACTTAGATGGAGTTGCCTCAATCCAGCAGACATCCGATGGTGGCTATATAGTTGCAGGATGGACACAGTCTTTTGGCATATACACAGGTTTTTTTGTTGTAAAATTAAATAATTTAGGTAATGTTGTTTGGGCAAAAACATATGGGCCGGGAAATGGAACGGCTGTTGACTGGGCACATTCCATTTGCCAAACATCAGATGGTGGCTATATAGTTGCTGGGAGAACCGGAACATTTGGCGTTGGACTTTGGGACTTTTTAGTCATAAAGTTAACTGCAAGTGGCAATGTAACTTGGGCAAAAACATATGGCGGAACAGGTCAAGAGGGAGCGCAAACAATTCAACAAACAATAGATGGTGGCTATATAGTTGCAGGATGGACACAGTCTTTTGGTGCAGGAAGTAACGAATATTTACTCATAAAGTTAGATAATTTAGGTAATGTTTCTTGGAGTAAAACATACGGAACACCGGGAGATGATTATCCCGGACCGCAAGGAATTCAGCAAACGGCTGACGGTGGATATATAGTTGCAGGATGTGCTCAGCTTCTTGTTGGTACCCATGACCTTTTAATTATGAAGTTAAATAGTTTAGGTAATATTTCTTGGTCAAAAACATTTGTGGGAGCAAATAATGATATGGGAAGCGCAATTCAACAAACTTCCGATGGAGGATATATAGTGGCAGGGGGAAGTACTTCATTTGGTTCAGGTGATGTCGATCTCTTAATTATAAAGTTAGAGGCTGATGGCTCTATGACTGGAGATTGTCCAATACAAGATTGTAGTGTAACAACTACTTCACCTACAGTTATTGTAACTTCACCTACATTAACCGTTTATTCTCCTTCTCTTATTATTAATTGTTCGCTATCCACATCAATACCGGCTGTTATACCAACTGATATCTGTGGTCCTGCAGGCATTGAAGAAAATAAAAAGATGATTTTTTAAAGGACTTCGGACTTTCTCAAAATTATCCTAACCCATTCACAAAAACTACAAATATTAAATATGTGATGTATAAGGAATCTATAGTTAGATTGACAATATACGATGTAACAGGAATATTGGTAAAAACTCTTGTAAATGAGAATAGAAAAGCAGGCTATTACTCTATTCTTTGGGATGAGATAGATGATAATGGGCAAAAAGTATCGAGAGGAATTTATTTCTATTGTATGAAGGCAGGTAATTTCAAGGCAACAAGGAAGCTAACTGTTAACTAACGATATTAAGGTAAAAGTAAGTTAATTCATATTATACTTCAATCTGCATAAGGTCGTGAGCGATAGTAAGTTTGCCCTTGAACTTCTTTCTGATAGGGGTTAAAATATCTTTTTCATCACACAAAGGATAGAGATGCGAAATAATGAGCCACTTTGTCCCCGATGCCTGTGCTATTTCACCCACTACATCCGGGTAAAGATGATATGGCATATACATAGGAAAGGCACATTCAAGTATGAGAATATCTGCCCCTTTTGCAAATTCACTTAATTCTGGAAAAGGCTCAGTATCACCGGAATAAACTATTACCTTGTCATTTTTATGTTTCCCCGCCGAAGCCACCGCCGAAGCGGGACAATCGGGATTTCCGCTACGCTCCAAAATCCTATATCCTATAGATTCAGGAGTATGCTGTGTTTTTATGAAGCTCACTTCCCACCCAGGAGCAGTGAATTTGGTTGTTAAATCTACGATATGTATATTATAGTTGAGATTCTGTATCTGCTTACCATACAGGTCTAATAATTTCTGATAAAACTCTTGTATACCTTGTGGTCCTATAACAGTTAACTCTTTTATTCGCGGGTCTAAGTCATATTTAGAGGCAAAAATTATAGGTCCCAAGTCTGCTATATGGTCTAAATGGAAATGAGTATATAAGAGATAATCAATATCTTTGTAAGTAAGCCCTATTTCAAACAATTTAGATAAACTGCCGGGTCCTTATATCGGTTGACAAGTTCCCAGAAAGCGTTTGAGTGGTTAGGCTGTATGAGATGTGCAAGTTCATGGATAATCACATAATCCCTTACCCAATCAGGCACATTAATAAGTCTATCTGATATTCGTATCCTGCCCTTCTTACTTGTACAGCTGCCAAAAACCTTATTCTGATTGGTAACATATTTTATAGAATTCCATATTAGTTTATTAACAAAGTATTGCCTGTTCAACTCATTAGCCCGCTTTTTTAGCTCCTCATTATGTTCATCTAATCCTTTCTTTCTCCTGCGTTCTGATGCCCATTTTACCATCTTATCAATCCATTTTTTCTCCTCTTCTTTTGAAAACCTATTTGGAAGATAAACCATTAGTTCATTGCCTATAATCCTTGCACTTATAGTCTTCTTTCTTTTGCTATTTCTAATTACCTTTACAACTATCGAATTATTCATTTAAGATTGACTTATCCTCTCTAATAGTAAGATAGCATCACATTTTATTAATCTGTAACTCATCTCTTTGGCTTTTATACAGACAGAATTGCTATAAGTTTTAGTTTAAGCAAGTTTGTTTTCCGCAAGATATGCCTTGGATAAGATAAGCTCTGCGGATGGCTCATATATCTTAAAGCCTGTACGAGCAACAAGCAGTAAGATTTCATCGGAATTACAGATAGCCTCTGGGATCTTTCCTATATCCAAATTTAGCTTGCCAGCCTCAAGTAAAGCTTCAATCTTAAGATAAGGCACACCAACCTTCTTTGCCAGCAGAAGTGCCTCTTTAAGATGAGCCTCCGCCCCTTCGTAATTACCTTTTATCCTTTCAGTAGAGGCAAGCAAACGATAGCACCTTGAAATATCGGCTGGCCAATTATTTCTTTTACAAATCCTTAGATTATTTATTGTAATTTCATCTGCCTCTTCTGTTCTATTGGTTGAGAGAAGGAATTCGGCATAGAAAATCCCTGCTAACCTATAAAGCCGATGACCTGCAATCTTTACCTGAAGCTCGTCTGCTTGAGAGAATAGTCTATCTGCATCTTTGTTTTTCCTCAAAAGATAAAATATATAGGCAAGATAAGCCTTTGAATACACGATATAGTCCTCAGACCCTGCCTTCTCTGCCAACCTAATTGCCTCTTCTGCACTTTTTATCCCGTTTTCAAGATTCCCTATCCTAAACTGGAGGTCAGTTAAGTTTTGATAACCCGCAGAGGCATATTTCCAGTATTCTGTTTCCACATACATCTTTATTGCGGATAAAAGCGGCTCTTCAGCCTCTTTTGGTCTGCCTATATTAAGGAGTGATAATCCTGCTTCATTAATTAAAAAGCTTTGGTCTATCTTTTGGCTCACAAGAGGTATACTTGAATAGTCTTCTTTTAAAAAGAAGGTCTTGACAAGCAAAAGGTCAGTCTCCCATAAACCAAGTTTACGGGTAATAAAAAGTTCATCCCTCCTATGGATTTTCTCCAAGTAGACTTCATTAAATACCTCATCATAAAGTCCTGCAGAACAGCCGTGATGGACCTGTTCAAATAACGGTTGCATTTCTTCTAATGTCTCAGGTTCTTTTGGTGCAATCTCACCAAAGTATTGGTATATCCGTTTATGGCACAGTTTTTTACCCTCCCTATCAAAAGTGGACTCAAAGTAGCCTTTTGTCAAAGGGTGTGTTGAATATGACTTTTTCATTTCATCATAAGAGATAAGTCGCCAGTTCACAAGCTCTCTAACTAAATCTTTGAAATCAAGGTAGGACATCTTAATCAATACATCATTAAATTCCGTACCTTCTATTCTTTGCCGAAAGACTCCTGCGAACTCTTTTTCGGTTATCTCCCCCCGAAATAACGAGAAAATATATAAAAAGACAATCTCTGTCTCTTCCATCTTCTCTGCATATTTGGATAATAGTTTATTTACATCCTTAAATCGCTCCTTATCGCTCAGGACAAATTTGACATCCGGTGCCCGGTTTATGTCTCCATCATAGTATCTATTTAAAAAGCCAGACAGAGATGTTAAGCTTAGTGCATGTCCTTTATACCTCTCAATAACCTCTTTTATGTTCTCCTCTTTTCCCTTGACCCTTCGCCTTTCAAACATTGCTAATGCATCAGAGATACTCAAATCAATCAATGGCAGTGTTTTATATGTTGACCCATGCCATTGGTCTAAATCCCTTAAGGGATAGCGGGTAGTAATCAGACACAAGCCCGATATAGGGGTATCAGATAAATAACGCAGAAGCTCTGCTAATTCACGATGAATCATCTTTCCAATCTCGTCGCCCGTTCCCTGTTTTTGCATCTCTTCAAGCCCATCCAGTATGATTAAGCAGGTTCTTTGATGGATATACTCCTTTATCCTTTCTGTCTTATCCCAGGTAGTTTTTATAGCATCCGGATCTATCTGTCCTTGACTGACATATTTCAATAAGGCATTCAAGAATGGCTCAAGATAGGCATTACGATAGAAGCCCCACCAGAAGATACCATCTGGCTGGATATCATTTTCTTTTAATGAGTCATACCATTTTCTGATTAGAGCAGATTTACCCACACCACCCCAGCCAATCAAAGCACCAATATGCACATCCGGGTTCTTGTACCATTGGGTAATAGTCGTAAGTTCCTCTTTCTTACCAACAAAATTAGGTTCTGGTGGGGTTTGGTTATAAAGGCCAAGAGAAAGGGATGTAATTTCACCAGATTTAGGACTCTTTTTAGGTGGGTTAGGATTGCCAAAGTCTTTACCGTAAACATTGTATATTTCAATTTCTACTCCATGTTTTACCTCAAAACTACCCAGATAATGGAATAGCCTTTTGTATTCCTCTTTTGCCTCGGATAATGCCTCAGCAAATACTTTGGAGGATAAAATATGCCCTGTATCGCCGCAGTCCATGACCCTTTGGGCAGAGTTAATGCCACCACCAACCAAGTTCCTTGGTTGATTTATGTCTTCCACAAGATAGATAGGTCCGGTATGCATCCCCACACGCAAAGGAATACCTGCCTCCTTTATCTTTGGGGCTATTTTCTGGACAACTAATAAAGGTGCATCTGGGTTATTAAGAAAAGCTAATGCCATACCGTCACCGGTAGGCAGTTTAAAGTAACTTTCCTTTGGATAGATGGTAAGTATATCTAAGACGATTTGGTTAAGGGCAGCAATAGTTTTAGCTTGTTTGTCGCCCTTTAGTATAGAATAGCCAACAATGTCCATAAAAAGAACATTAGCATTTCTAAGTTCTGTTGATTTATCAATTAATTTATTGAACTTCATAAGTATTAGATATTAAGTATAAATTTTACCCAAAGCAATTGAAATTACCAACTTATACATTTGATTGATAAACTTGGACAATTATTTTCCTTGTCCTCGGTCCATCAAATTCACATAACATAATAGATTGCCAAGTCCCAAGTTCCAATTTCCCATTGCTTATCGGAATAGTGGCAGACGAGCCACAGAGTGCCGACTTTATATGAGCGGCCGCATTATTATCAATCCTGTCGTGTAAATAGTTATTATGTTCAGGTATTGCTTTATTGATAGCGTTTAGGAAATCAGTCTTGATATTAGGGTCAGCACTCTCGTTTAGAATAATACCTGCTGTGGCATGAGGAATATAAACTATACAAAACCCTGCTTTTATATTAGATTTATGAATAATATCTTCTACTTGATAAGTTATATCTATCAGTTCTTTATGACTTACGGTATCTATGATAAATAAAGTTTCCATTTTATTTCCAATTACTAATAAAGCAAGATACTTTTGGTATTGCTTTCTCTTCGCTTATAATACAGCCAGTCTTGAAAGTCAACACAAATCTTGATTTATACCATTTTATGCCAACTTCAAAATCGCCCGCCTTTCTAATTTCACCTGTAAGCCAATACTCCGTGGGAAACCGTTCAGTAGATGAAGGATACTTTTCATCAAGAAAGCCCTCACCTTTACGCAGAAATTTAGTTTCTAATAGTAAATCTACATTTCGGTTTAAGTGATGTACCCAGCCAATAAATAATTCATCAAAATCAGGTCCAATTGGATTGCCTATTGGATAGCCAAAATAAGTGTACCTTTGCCACGGAATTACCTGTCCGTAAGTCCATCGGGTCGCAGTAGTATATTCTATAAGCCAATAGTTTTTGGATATAGTACCTCTAATTCCCATATTTACTCCAATTTTGGGATGCTCTCCCCACGAGCTTTGGATATATGGGAAATCATCTATCATAAGCTCCCCATATACACCGAAGCCATTTAGGAATAAATTAAAATCCAACCCCCATAGAATATTAGTTGATGACTTACAACTCCATTGGTGTGGGTAATAAATAAAAAGCGGATTGAAATAATATAAATCAGGCGCCCTTCCCTCACCTCCAAATAGTGCCACCTCAGAAAACCCAAGATAAAGCTTATGCCTAAAATTATATTCTATCCGATGACCTGTAAAATATCTATTTATTTCACCAATAGGATTAAGCAAGGTAGCAAAGAAAGTAGTTTTTAGCTTGTTAGTTTTATATGAAGCACGAATAAGGTCAAATGCTGGCAAATCACCACAAAGCACAAAAGTATTGCGTGGCGACGGCCCCCATTTTATTGGCTCCCTGCCTATACTAAGTGTGAAATTGAACATTGAACCTTTAACATAACCTTTAAGATAATCAGCAGCTATCACTCCCTTCCATCGCTTGGCAGGATAACCACAGCTATCACCAAGTTTAGCCGCTACATCAAGAAAGATAGTCAGAAAGTTGGATTTTACACCTTTGCCAAGTAAAGCATAGTATTGCGTAAAAGAGTCTTGCAATACACCGGACTCCAATTCAAGGGATTCAAAATCTTGTAAAGCAAGTGATAACCTATCTTTAATCCATATACCCGAGGAATCCACAACATTCGTAGAAGTCTTTATGCTTCCATCTAAAAAACGCTGCAACTCCTTTCGTTCAATAGGTTTAGTGCCAACAAAGATGGTAGGATAGGCATTCTTGCCTGTTCCCGCCCTCATTAACAATTCCTCTATCCCATAATTCGTCCAATCACTCCAATAAATGCTTAAAGTAATATAAAATAGGAACATTTTTTAAGTTTTAACTTTCAAGTTTTAAGTATTTTTAACTGTCTTTTCAATTTTAGCCCAGGTATCCCATAACAATACTGTACAATTAAACTGGTGAATTTTGGAATATCATAAAAGATATTGGTCTATATTCAATGCTCCATGGAATACTCCTAATATATCTATATTTCCATCAAGTTTAATAAGATAAGCGATTCTATAATGTCCGTAAAGTAGAACCCGAATATCTCGGTCTGGCTGTCGGTGATACCGGTAGCCTAACTCCGGGAACTTCTGCAACATTTGAACCTTGTCATAAATAGATTGAACAGTACGCATTGCTGCACCGGGGTCATCTTGAGCTATGTAATCGTGAATGTCCCGAAGCCATTGTTCTGCCTCTGCTGTCCAATTTAACTTTGCCATATCCGGATTCTTCGCTTCATTTCTTCATTACTGATTGTTCGGCAATCATCAGAGTCAGCAATCCCGCGTTCTACCATCCACACAAACGCCAACTCACGCAGAATCTCATCGTAAGAAGTGTCATCCGTCTGCTCTTGGATAATTTTGACCATTTGCTCCTTCGGTGAAGACATAGATCCCTCCTTTATCAAGTTTTTAAAATACTACCCCCAATTCCCCATCTTGCAAGTAAAATTTTCTAAAGTTGGGCTTTCTCAATTTTAGCCCAGGTATCGTATAAAGAAACTGTTCGGTTAAATATAAGTTTATCGTCAGTTGAATCAGTGTCAACACAAAAATAACCTAACCTTAAAAACTGGTAGCGGCTACCTGGTTTTGCATTTGCTAAACTGGGTTCTATTTTACACGAAGTCAATGTTTGTAGTGAATTAGGATTCAAATTGGATTTGAAATCTACCCCTTCCTCTACCTCATCTGGATTTGCTTGAAGAAACAGATAATCATACAAGCGGACTTCGGCTTTAATAGCATGAGCCGCTGAAACCCAATGCAGAGTACCTTTGACTTTGCGTTCCGCGGAAGGCAAACCACTTTTAGTCTCAGGGTCATAAGTACAATGCAATTCAATTACTTCACCCTGTTCATTTTTAATCACTTGTTCACATTTGATAATATATGCATGTTTCAGCCGCACCTCTTTACCGGGAGCTAAACGGAACCACTTTTTAGGTGGCTCTTCCTTAAAATCCTCTCGCTCAATATACAGCACACGAGAAAAAGGAATTTTTCTTATCCCCATAGTAGCATCTTCCGGATTATTCTCAGCATCCAACATTTCAACTTGGGTCTCTGGATAGTTGTCTATGACTACCCGTAGCGGATGCAATACAGCCATCACCCGCGGGGCTTGTAAGTTCAAATCCTCACGGATACAGTGTTCAAGGAGTGCAATATCAACAATAGCATAAGTCTTTGCCACCCCAATCCGCTCACAAAAGTCTCTAATTGCCTCTGGTGTGTAGCCGCGTCTCCGTAATCCACAAATTGTCGGCATACGCGGGTCATCCCAGCTAATGACACGCTTTTCTTCTACAAGTTGCAGAAGCTTTCGTTTAGAGAGAATAGTATGGCTAATATTTAGCCGTGCAAACTCTATTTGCTGTGAATGGTGGATATGCAATTGGTCAATAAACCAATCATACAAGGGGCGATGGTCTTCAAATTCCAGCGTGCAAATAGAATGTGTAATCCTTTCAATTGAATCCGATTGTCCGTGGGCAAAGTCATACATTGGATAAATACACCACTTATCACCTGTGCGGTGATGTGTTGAATGTAAGATACGATACATTACTGGGTCTCGCATATTCAAATTTTTGGCTGCCATATCAATTTTAGCCCGCACTACACATTTGCCATCTTCAAATTCACCTGCCCGCATCCGTTCAAATAAGTCCAGATTTTCTTCAACCGACCGATTTCTATATGGACTATCCTTACCCGGTTCAGTCAAAGTGCCACGGTATGCTCTAATTTCTTCAGCAGTCAAGCTATCAATATACGCTTTCCCATTCTTGATTAACTGCACCGCATACTCGTATAACTTATCAAAGTAATCAGATGCATAAAACAGTCTGTTTCCCCAATCAAAGTCAAGCCAACGAACATCCTCTATGATTGATTCAATATATTCCGCTTCCTCCTTAGTAGGGTTGGTATCGTCAAATCGCAAATTGCACAGTCCACCGAACTCCTTAGCAATACCGAAATTGAGGCAAATAGACTTGGCATGTCCGATGTGCAGATAGCCATTCGGTTCAGGTGGAAATCGCGTATGCACTCGTCCCCCATATTTATTAGTCCGCAAATCTTCTCTGATAATCTGCCGTATAAAATCAGAAGACGAAATAGAATTAGTCTTATTCATAGTATCCTTTTCATCCTTATCTTAACATTTTGTAAAAAACTTAGCATTTTTGTAAAAAAAACTTGACAACATAAATTGTTTTGCTATTCTAATCATAGAATCTCGATGAGAGGCTAACCAAAGGGTTCTGTCTCGCGGTAATGCCTCTCTTTTTTATTTATTTTATTCTTATACTCCAACTTATTTTTCAAGTTATTCATAAAAACAATATGTGGCATAAGCTTTCTGAAGAGTGAAGAGAATTTTTCCCTGTTCGGTATCATCAATTTCAATAATTTATTTTGTTTGCTTAAATAATCTGCAAGGCAATAAAAATCACCGTCACCAGTGACAATTAAAGCTTTGTCACAATTGTCATACTCAATCATTGTATGTAAAACCAATTCGGCATCAATGTTCCCCTTGACTCTTCCGTCTGGCAGATTCAAGGTCGGTTTAAAAATCAAAATATACCCATCTTTCTGTAAATTGGTGTACAAGTCTTGATTTTGAGGGACATAACCAATAAAAAGAAAAGCTTTAGTTATACTGTATTTATCTTCAAGATACTTTCTAAACTTGTGGAAATCCAAAACCCATTCTTGACTACGGATTGATAAATTCAGATTCTGGCTATCTATAAAAGCATAATTGTTTTGTCCTCTTTTCATAATCTAATCGCTGTTTATACCATATTTATTTGTCCGCAAATCCTCTTTAATAATCTGCCGTATAAAATCAGAAGGCATAGAATCATTCTTGTTCATAACATCCTATTTTGCCTTAATTAAAAATGCTAATGCTTTTTCTAATCTCCTAATCACTGTTTCTTTGCCAAGTGTTTCAACAATATGGAAGAGACTGGGACCTCCTGTTATGCCGGTGAGTGCAAGCCGTATTGGATGTATAAGCAGCGATGCTTTTATACCAAGTTCATCTGCAAGTTCTCTTACTGCTAATTCTATCATTTCTATGCTAAACGCCTCTAATTTTGAAAACCTCTCTTTAACAAGAGCAAGTCGTTCAATAGTTTCGGGTAGATTAAAATATTTATCCATTCCCTCTTTATCATATTCTTTTGGGTCATTAAAAAAGTAGGCACTGCGCTCCATAAAAGCTGTGAGTTTCTGCATACGGGGCTTTAAGAGATTAACCACTTTCAACATATATTCTCTGTTTTCCGGCAATTTTATGCGGGTCAGGGGACCCGCATCTACCCCGTTGGTGTAATCTCGGTTTTCGGTTTTCCCGACACATTCTGCGTCGGGACAGGTCGGTTCTCGGTTTTCATGGAAATTTACAATTCTATCAAGTACTTCTTCATCGCTCATTTTATTTATGTATTCTCCGTTCATCCACTCCAGCTTCTTTATATCAAATATTGATGCCGTAGGTGATAATCTATCAAGTGAAAATAGCTCTATGAGTTCAGGAAATGAAATGAACTCTCTATCTCCACCGGGGGACCAGCCCAATAAGGCAATATAATTAATCAGAGCTTCGGGTAAAAATCCTTGCTCCCTGTATTCAAGCACTAATGTAGCCCCGTGGCGTTTAGATAATTTGGAGCGGTCGGGACCAAGAATCATAGGCAGGTGAACAAATTTTGGCGCCTTCCATCCTAATGCCTTATATAAAAGCACTTGCTTAAATGTATTGACTACATGGTCTTCGCCTCTTATCACATCAGTGATATTGAGTTCGTGGTCATCAATTACACAGGCGAAATTATACGAAGGAGTGCCATCAGATTTTAGAATTACAAAATCCTCTATATCTGCCGCATCCCTTTCCATTTTATTATGTATTCTATCTTCATAACTTACCTTTCCTTCGGGGACTAAAAATCTAATAGCCCTTGGTCTATCCTGTATTTCATTCATATTGGCTAAATTAAGGCATTTTCTATCATATTTCCACGATTCTTTTTTCGCCATAGCCATTTGCTTTCTCTCTTCAATTTCCTCATGTGTGCAGTAACAAAAATAACCTAATTTATTTTTAATCAATAACTCTGCATATTCCCGGTAAATCTGAAATCTATCTGATTGCTTATAAATTTCACCATCATATTCTAATCCCAGCCATTTTAAGCTTTCTATAATATTTTGCGTCATTATTGTGTCTGATCGCTTTATATCCGTGTCTTCTATGCGGAGCAAAAATTTACCCCCCTCTTTTCTGGCGAATAAAAAATTATATAACGCAATATGTAGATTGCCAATATGAAATGGTCCTGTGGGTGAAGGTGCAAATCGTGTTATTAGTGGCATAAACTATTTGAAAGTTCAAATGTCAAAACTCAAAGTTCAAATAAAATCCAACAACTAAAACCTAATAACTATTTATATGCTTTTGGACAATAAAGTCAAGTTAATTTTATTCTTGACATTAAACAAGGGGATACCCCTTGTTTGCAACCCCTTGTACGTAAAATTATTCTTGACATTATTATTTGCAATGATAGATAACAAATAGGAGAGAGGGATGTGCAATTATAAGAAGGGTTTTTGGGTTATAGGGTTATTGGTGGGGGGGAATTGCTTATTTGCAGAGGCACCAGATACTGCCTGGACACGCTGGTTTGAGGAGCTTGAAATAATGGGCAGAGCTGTCAGACAGACACAGGACGGAGGATATATTATATCGGGTGGGAATGGACTTCTAAAGATAGATTCATTAGGAAATACAGAATGGTTTAAAACGGGTGGTGGGTCAGCTAATTTTTCTATCTGGCAGACACAGGATGGCGGATATGTTGTGACAGGAGGAGGGTTTGCTCCAACAGGACACCAAGACTCAAGTATCACACTTACAAAAACAGATGCACAGGGTGATAGTGAGTGGTCTAAAATTTTTGAAGAGAACAGTACATGGGGAGGACAGTGCGCCCAGCAGACTCAGGATGGCGGATATATTATCACCGGAGACAAATGTTATGAAGACTCTCTTGTGCTTATAAAGACAGATTCAGCGGGAAATAAGGCGTGGGAGAAGAGTTTTAGCAGAGATAACACGGGTATAGGTGTAGGTTGCTGGGTACAACAATCTCAGGACAAGGGATATATTATTACTGGAAGGATATATTTTGATTCAAGTGGATTTGATGGATGGTTGATAAAGACGGATTCTCTCGGTAATAAGGAATGGGATAAAGTTTTTGGTGAAGGATTAGGTTATTGTGTTCAGCAAACACAGGATAAAGGATTTATTATTGCAGGAGATATGTTACTGAAGACCGATTCACTTGGGAATAAAGAATGGAATAAGGATTTTGGTGGTGGCAACAACGGATATTCAGTGCAGCAGGTTGCTGATAGCGGATACTTTATTGTCGGTTCTTATGGCGGTGTTGATGGGATTGCGGTAATAAGGACTGATGCATTAGGGGATATTCTGTGGACCAAAATTATGAGAAGCAATAGCAGTACTAATTCTTGGGAGTTTGGTTGTAGTGGTCAGCCAACTTCAGATGGTGGATATATTATTGTTGGAGCATCTGCTCCAGAAAGGGACCAGGATGGGCGCCCCGCGGGTCTTGGGACCTGGTTTATAAAGTTAAAGCCCGAGACAGGGATAGAAGACAGAAGTCAGAAGACAGAAGATAGATTAGAGGTGTATCCTAATCCAAGTGGTAAATCTGCAACTATTAAATATAGTGTACAAAATACTCAAGATGTTAGCATACAAGTCTATGATGCGGCGGGAAGGATAGTAGAAACATTAGTTTCGGAAAAGAAAGATCCTGGAAATTATAATATAGATTTTAACTTTAATAA
>JACQXS010000047.1 GCA_016208615.1 Candidatus Stahliibacteriota bacterium
AGTTATAAAAATGCGATACTGGACAATTAGAATAGGAAGCAAATGGTTGCATATTAGTCTCTATCAACTTATAGGAATTGGTGTAATAGGCGGTGGGATAATATTTTATTCCGTCTCGGCTGCTTTTTTGAGCATCAACGCAAATATAAATGCAGGTAAGTTTATCAGAGAAAAAAATAGGTCAATAGAACTGGGCATAGCTTTAAGTAATTTGAAGGATAAGATAGATTCGGTTAATATGAAACTAACTTGGCTTATTGATTTAGACTGTAAGGAACGATTAGTGTGGGGACTACCAAATATAAGTGCAGATATACGTAAACTCGGTATCGGCGGTAGGCATACACCTACAAGTCCAATTAGAGGTGTAATACAAGAATTAAGCAGAAAAATTAACTTTGAAACCGCCAGTTTTGATGAAATATATGGTCAAATTGATAGTAAGAAGAAAGCCCTCTTTCATACTCCTTCAATTTGGCCCACCGACGGTAGTGTAACTTCAGGATTTGGTTGGCGATGGTTTTCGGGCAGAGAATTTCATAACGGCATTGATATTGCAAATTCACAGGGTACTCCTGTCAAGTCAACAGCTTCTGGGGTTGTTGACTATGTAGGATATCAAGGGGGACTGGGATTAATTGTAGAGATTGACCATGGGTTTGGATATATGACACGATATGGACACTTATCTCGTGCGTCAGTGGAGGCGGGTGATATGATAGAACGCGGACAGGTGATAGGTGCCATAGGGGTGACGGGACGGACAACAGGAGCTCACCTTCATTACGAAGTTTGTGTTCTTGGCAAAGCAATAGACCCAGCCAGTTATATAATCCCCGGTTCCGCTACTTATTAGGGGAACTCAAACCCGTCCCGATACGGAACGGGTCGAGATGTCCTAAATTCAAAACAGTCTTTGGGTTTAGGACATTTGGATTTTGGGAATTGGAATTTGTTTAGGATTTAGAGCTTGGGATTTAATTTTTGCTATCTAAAATGGTTAAAGTTATTGTAGGTACACAGTTTGGTGACGAAGGTAAGGGCAGGGCTATAGAACTACTTGCTCCTGATGTCTCAGTAGTTGCAAGATATCAGGGCGGCGCTAATGCAGGACATACTATTTATGTGAATGGTGAGGCAACTGTATTTCGGCTTGTGCCTTCCGGAATTATATACCCACATATATTATGTGTAATGGGTAACGGCATGGCTATAGATATTGCCGAGCTTATAAATGAATTTGAATTACTTAAATCCAAAGGCATTAAGTTTGAACATCGATTTTTTATTAGTCAGCTCGCTAATGTAGTAATGCCATATCATAAAGTTAGAGATGATACAGCCGGCTCTATAGGGACTACTCATAAAGGAATAGGTCCTTGTTATGAAGACAAGTATGCACGCAAAGGAATTAGAATAATAGACCTTATATATCCTGAACTCTTAAAACTAAAACTCACCCAAAACCTACAATCTACTAATTTTGACTCCATTTATGAGCAATATAAAGATTTTGGGGAGTATATTGCTCCTTATGTTGCTGATACATCCTTACTACTCAACCAATGGATAGATGATGGGAAAGAAGTCTTGTTAGAAGGGGCACAGGGATTATTACTTGACATAGACCATGGGACATATCCTTATGTTACTTCTTCTCATCCTCATAGCGGCGGGGCGTGTTGTGGGTTAGGGGTAGCACCGACGAAAATTGATGAAGTAATAGGCATAACTAAAGCTTATATTACAAGAGTGGGAAATGGACCTTTGCCTACGCAATTACCTATTGAGCTGGAAGAGAAAATCAGAGCTAAAGGTAAAGAATATGGCGCTACTACGGGTCGCCCAAGAAGGTGCGGGTGGTTGGATGCGGCATTGGGGAAAAGAGCCATAATGCTTAATAATATAAAAAAAATTATACTTACTAAACTGGATGTTCTTGATGACCTATCAGAGATTAAAATTTGTACAACTTATAAGTCAGAGAACTCAAAATTATTTCCTATATGTGAGTTAGCTTCAGGAGTTGAGCCAAGTTATGAAACTTTACCAGGTTGGAAGACCCCGACTACTCATATAAAAAACTATAATGACCTGCCCCGTGCTGCCAAAAATTACATTGAAAGAATTAAAGAACTTCTTAATGTAGAAATAATGGCTATCTGTGTGGGACCAACACGAGAAAATACTATCTTAGTCTAAATCTTTCAATCCCCTTCCTCAAAATCTGCATCGCATACTGTCATTCTGAACCCATCGTCTGTCATTCTGAACCCTTTACTTGTCATTCTGAACGGAGTGAAGAATCTCTATAATATTGTTCAGGATATTGTTCAGGGCAAGCTCCGTGAAGAATCTCTATAATATTGTTCAGGATATTGTTCAGGGCAAGCTCCGCGAAGAATCTAACACATCACGAGACCCTTCGCTTTGCTCAGGTCCGAAGGACTCCGATAGAGTCTTCGGCCTCCTATCAGAGGTGACAAAAAGGGCTTTTTCAGCACTCCCAAAATTGAAATAAAGCCCCTTTGAATATCAAAAGGGCGTATAATAAATGAACTTTTATCTATCTTATGAAGTACATTTTCTTCGTCACTGTATAGTTGTTTGTCTCTAACTTATAGAAATAAATCCCACTTGCATATCTTTTGCCAAAAATATCTTTACCATCCCAATTTATAGTATAATATCCTGCCTTCTTATTCTCATTCACAAGAGTTGCTACTTTCTGCCCTGAGAGATTGTAAATACTAATATTTACTTTGGCATCTTGAGGAAGCCCATACTCAATCTCCGTAGTGCCTATAAATGGATTGGGACAGTTCTGGAAAAGATTAAAAATGTTTGATGGTTTTTTATTTTCTTCAACACTAGCGGGGTTGCAAATATTAGTTTCGACTAATATGGGGGATGTAACAATTGGAGTGCAATCTGCAACTGTTACAGCAGGAGAAGTCTCATTAGGTGTCGGAGTAGTAATTATTAGTGACGGGAAAGTTACATTTGGACTACAAGGCTGAAGTGGAGGACAGCTTCCCCCAATTGAGCCATCAGACTCAAGCTTAATGAGTAAACAATCGTTTAAACCTTCTCCCCAAGAAGTAGTCCGTCCACTCACTATATAACCACTATCTAAAGTTATACTTACATCTGAAACTTTCTCATCACCCACTCCGCCAAAGGTCTTTGCCCAAACTATATTGCCTGTGGAAGTCAGTTTAATAAATAATAGGTCATATCCTCCTGCTCCATATGAAAAGGTACTTCCTGTTACTATACAACACCCGTCAGATGTCGCACAGATAGACTTTGCCCAATCATCTAACGGACCACCAAATGTTCTTACCCACACTGTATCACCTATAGAATTCAGCTTCATAACTAAAACATCCTGCCCTCCTGCTCCGTAAGAATAAGTTTCGCCTACAATTATATATCCTCCATCTGAAGTATTGATTACACCATATCCATGCTCTGCACTTGCTCCACTATAATTTTTAATCCACATTATCTTACCAAGAGAATCAAGCTTTGTGACTATGATATCATCAGTATCTGTACCCGTACCCCACCACCCACATACTATGTATCCTCTATCCTGAGTTTGCTCCAGAGATGTAATACAAGTTGCGTAACCTATAGGACCGCCCCAGCTTTTTGCCCACATTACATTTCCTATAGAATCAATTTTAATCACTGTTGCGTCCCAACTACCACTTCCCGCAGCGTTCCCGCTATGTCCACCTATTATATAACCTTTATCGTGCGTTAAGTAGAAATCCCAACCATGGTCAGTAGATATATGATAGGTTTTTGCCCAGAGAAAATTACCGAGAGAATCTATTTTACTAACCCAAAAGTCAGAAGGACCTCCTTGTCCATATGATTCCGTATATCCCCTTCCTTGGATATAGCCACCGTCAGTAGTTTGTATACTCCTTCCGGTCCCCGCATCTATCCCGGTTCCACCTATAGTTTTTGCCCATATCACAGTTCCATTGGAATCAAGTTTTGCAATTAAGGCATCAAAATTTCCTGCTCCATAAGATGATGTATGTACATCCATTATATAATTTCCATCTTGAGTTTGGGAAGTTCCTTCCATAGCAAAATCCTCGTCTACTCCTCCATAAGCTTTTGCCCATGAATCTGCATAGACAGTAGTTGAGGATATGCTCCCAAAAACATAATCCCCAAAACCCCAATACCTTTTGCTACACTTAGCATTTTTGCCTCCCTATTTTTCAGTTCACTAACTCTTTCTCACCTGTGTTTTGTTCTTCTTATTTTAATCGAGCCATCTTCTCCAAGGATAGCTCTTATCCCATTTGTAACTGTTCCTTTTGAACCCGGAGTGTCAACTGGATATTCTACGACTTCTGCTTTATCACCCTTAACCCAAATCTCCCACTTTTTCTTATTGTCCCAAAATATATCTATCCCATCTATTCCACCTCTATTTTGGAATTTCTCGAAAGTCCACATCTTTTCCTCCTTTCTCCACTAATACAGGGAATGTTAATAAAATTGTTAAATAAATGAGTAGTTAAGAAGTTAAAAAGGTTGGGCAAATAAAACTTATGTTTGGGGTAAAAACCTTTATCTAAAACGGGGTATAAGTCTGCAAATGCTGAATTGCGCAGAGAGAGAGAGAGAGAGAGAGAATCAGTGCCTAATCTTTTCATTCTGTTCTTAATATATTAGGATTTAATGCTTTGTCAAGTAAAAAATAAAAAGTCTGCTGAAAAAGTTCTGGACCAATGCAACCTGTCATTTTGAACAGAGTACTGTCATTCTGAACCCTTCACTTGTCATTCTGAACGGAGTGAAGAATCTCTATAATATTGTTCAGGGCAAGCTCCGTGAAGAATCTCTATAATATTGTTCAGGATATTGTTCAGGGCAAGCTCCGTGAAGAATCTAACCCATCACGAGACCCTTCGCTTTGCTCAGGTCCGAAGGACTCCGATAGAGTCTTCGGCCTCCTATCGGAGGTGACAAAAAGGGCTTTTTCAGCACCTTCAATAAAAAGTCTAAGAGTCTATCAGCCGTTCCGCCAAGGCGGGATGGCTCAAAAGTTCAAGAGTTATTAGGATTTAGTGGAATTGGGTGTCTTAGTGTTTTAGTGGCGAATCAATCAATTATGAAAAAAAGGGAGTAGTCGTGGAACAAGATTATCTAAACTTTTCAATCCCCTTTTTCAAAATCTGCATCGCATCGCGTAATTCTTCTTCTTTAATTACATACGCTATTCTGACTTCATCTTTTCCCTTACCCGGTGTAAGATAGAATCCCTCGGCCGGTGCAATCATTGTTGTTTTACCCTCAAAATTAAACTCTGTCAGCATCCATTTGGCAAATTCTTCTACATCCGGCACAGGCAAACGGCAGGTAACATAAAATGCACCTTCTGGTAAGCAGGCAAAAGATCCAGGGATTTTGTTTATCTCTTCATACACTACATCTCGTCTTCTTTTGTATTCTTTAATCATCTGGGGTATGAATTCGTCCATCTTCTTAAATGCTTGCAAAGCCCCTATCTGTTCAATTGTAGGTGGACATAGTCTTGACATCCCGCATAGCATTAGTGCTTCTAATACTTGTCTATTTTTTGTAACAGCAAACCCAATTCTTGCTCCACACGCACTAAAACGCTTAGAGATAGAATCAATAACAATCGCATACTCTTCCATTTCAGGGATATTAAATATGCTTATGTGGTGTCTGCTGTCAAACAAAAATTCCCGATACACTTCATCAGAAATCACAAATAATTTATGCTTTTTGGCTATTCCGGCTATCAGTTCCATTTCCTCTTTTGTATATACTGTGCCCGTAGGATTATTTGGGGTGCAAATAATCATGCCTCTGGTTTTAGGAGTTATAAGTGGCTCTATCTTTTCAGCTTTGGGCAAATGAAAGCCATTTTCTACGGATGTAGGAATGGGAATTAACTTTATCTGAGCCATTGCTCCTAATGTTATGTAATTTGCATACGAGGGCTCGGGAATGAGGAACTCGTCTCCTATATCACCAAGTATTAAATAAATAAATAAGATAGCTTCTGAGCCACCTGTTGTTACAAATACATTATATGGCTCTACATTGGCACCAAAGCTATTATAATATTCTGCAACTGCCTCACGAAAGAAAAAGAACCCATCCGATGGTCCATAGCCCAACACTTCTTCTTTATAGTATTTAATCCCGTCCCAGAAGGGTGCTGGCGTCCGTATATCGGGCTGACCAATATTTAAGTGATAAATTTTAATCCCTTTCTTCTTGGCCTCATTAGCATATGGGACAAGCTTTCTTATAGGAGATGGGGCAATAAGTTTTACTCTACTTGATATCATCAGTTTTCACTAATAGCATTAAAACTATCCTTGTCAATTAAATCTTTTATTCATCCCTTTCTGGCTACGGCAAATAATGACATTCCACAAGGTAAGTTAATAAATTTCCCTACTTTCCATAAGACTACAAGTTTATCAAATAAAATAGTAGATACCACAGGGAAAGTGCCTTGTGGTGAAAACTTACCGCGTAAAAACCAGCCTATCATTCCTATTAAATTACTGTATCTTATCTCTTCTACTATAAATCCCGTTTGCTGTAATTTATTTTCTAATCCTGTTTTATCATATCTACGAAAATGTCCCAACCTTTCATCTAATATATTAAAAAGCTTACTCATCGCGGGAACAAAAATCAAAACCCTCCCCCCTATT
Organism: Candidatus Stahliibacteriota bacterium; assembly: GCA_016208615.1. Lineage (GTDB taxonomy): Bacteria > Hydrothermota > UBA3073 > JACQXS01 > JACQXS01 > JACQXS01. The sequence goes on from JACQXS010000047.1 coordinate 6,732, forward strand.
TCAAGTATATCGTGCATATTAATTAAAGATTGTTCATCATTTTCAATATGCTCTAATACATTCACACACACAATAGTATCAAAATGGTGGCTTTTGCGTTCACAAACCTTCTTATCTGCTATATCATAGTGATAAAAATTAAGCCCCGGATAGTCTATCTTGATATGTTGCAAAAAGTATTCCGACTCATCCAAACAACTAATCTGTCCTAATTCTCTGAGATAACGAGTTAAATTCCCAATTCCGCATCCTATTTCCAGAACATTCTTACCCACATACGGTTTGAATAAATTGACAATCCACTTATTATAATTATGCGTTACGGCAAATGTCTTTAGCACCTGATATGCATAATCTAACTCATTATACGGGTCTTTATTGCTCATTTATGCAACTATATTGGCTTCGGACATTAGTTTAGCTTGAAGGAAAAGCAGCAAATAATCTCTGCCACCTGCCTTTGAATCTGTTCCGGACATATTAAATCCACCAAAAGGATGTACCCCTACGAATGCACCTGTGCATTTGCGGTTGAAATATAAATTACCACAATGGAATGATTGTTTTGTCAGTTCTACATACTTCCTATTTTTAGTATATACTGCACCTGTAAGTCCGTATTTTGTATTATTGGCAATTTGTAGTGCGTGGTCAAAATCCTTTGCCTTAATAATTGCGAGTACGGGACCAAATATTTCCTCTTGTGCTATCCTGTCATTAGATTCTATATCTCTTATGATAGTTGGCTCTATAAAATAACCCGTAGTCGCTGACCCATTACCTCCATAAATAAGCTGACCCTCTTTTTTACCAATCTCTATGTATTCCATAATAGCCCTAAATGCCCACTCATTTATCACCGGTCCCATATAATTATTTGGGTCAGCAGGGTCGCCGACTTTTATATTTTTTACCTTCTCTATCAGTTTATCTATAAGCTTGTCATAAATTGCTTGATGCACAATAGCACGCGAGCATGCGGAACACTTTTGTCCCTGATATCCGAAAGCAGATGCTATAATCCCTGTGGCAGCAGCTTCAAGGTCAGCCGATTCATCTACGATTATAGCATTCTTACCCCCCATCTCTGCTATTACGCGTTTTATCCATATCTGACCATCTTGTGATTTGGAGGCAAGTTCGTTAATCCGTAGCCCTACTTCCATAGACCCTGTAAAAGCAATAAATCTTGTATTAGGATGTAGTACAAGCCCATCTCCAATTGTCCCACCCCTACCTGGCAAGAAATTTACAACCCCTGCTGGCAAACCTGCTTCTTCAAGTATTTCCATAAACTTATATGCTATGACGGGCGAATCACTTGAAGGTTTCATAATCACTGTATTACCTGTAACAAGTGCGGCTGAAGTCATTCCGGCAAGTATAGCTAATGGAAAATTCCATGGTGCTATAATAAGCCCCATACCCAGCGGAATATATTTGAGTTCATTGGCTTCTCCAATAATAGAAGTAAGAGGTTGAGGATTAGAGTATCTGATAGCTTCTCTGCCATAGAATTCTAAAAAATCAATTGTCTCAGCTACATCTGCATCCGCCTCTACCCACGATTTACCTACCTCATAGATTAACCAAGATGAGAGTTCAAATTTTCTATTCCTCACAATAGATGCTGCCTTAAATAAATATCCTGCTCGCTCATTAGCATCTGTGTATTTCCAAGTATTGAAAGTATCAAGGGCTACCTTAATTGCTTTTTCTATCTCTTGTTCGCTGGGTTGCTGCACACTACCTACTATTTCTTTCTTATTTGCAGGATTATGGGAGTAAAATTTAGCATCAGTTTTAATCCTTTTATTACCAATTATAAGCGGATATTCATTACTGAGTTCACCCTTAACTTTATTTAGTGCGAGTTCCATCTTTTTCTTATTCTCTGGGATAGAGAAATCTGTTAACGGCTCATTCTTAAATTCACTAATTACCATTTTGCCCCCCCCCTTATGTGCAAAAAATATATCTAAAAATTAGTCGCTTAATGCAAAACCTGTCTCTTGACAACAAAATATATATATTCTAACGGATAGAGTGAAGAAATGATAAGATAATAGTAGGTAATCAAAAATTATTATTCTATTCTTTGAGCCAGTCTTTCTTTTTCTTTTCTTCGTCTTGTCTTCTGCGGTCGTCTGTTGTTTTCTTTTCTTCTTTTGGTTCTTCGATGTATTCTATTGGCTTTTTGTCTTTTGACCTTATAGTAGTCGTGGCTGCTGGTGTTACATAATACATAAATGCCAAAAATCCTTCAAAGTCCCATATTCTGCCATCTTTTTCAGTTACTTTCAAAGTATAGTAATATTTTCCATCCGGAACAAGTACTGAATTTTCATCCGTTCCATCCCATGCAATTCTGTATGGTGGCTCTCCCGAGGCAGCTATATTTTTAACCTCTACCCCTATTTCATCTTTTATCACTACTTGCCATTTCTCTACTAAAGTTCTGGGTGCAATATTAAGATATAACCAAGCTATATTGTCATCTTCCTTTCCTAATGTAGGCGAAAATGCTACAGTCGGACAATACGCCTTAGCCCTATATCCGCCAAATAAAACAGAAAGCGATATATTATGTGCATACCCAAATCCATTTGCCGCTTGGTGCGGTACCCCCACTGCATAATCCATTTGGAGTTCATAACTTTTCATATCCTTCCACAATCCCAATCCTGCTGTGGCAAATGACTCATTACACCCGGCTCTTAATTGTAGCATTTGTATGGGTTTATATTCTAATCCTACTCCAAATACTGCTCTCCTATATTCTGACCAAATCATATCACTTACCATGACAAACTTTTCTCTCCATGGTCTTATAGATATACCCATTCTAACGACTGTGGCAAATTTATTAGTCTCATTCATAAGCGTAATTGACGGCTTTATTGCATTTTGCACATTAACACCCAACGAAAATGCTTGTCCCGGGAAGAAAAACAATCCTACATCACCTCCAAATCCAAATCCATTATACTCGTGTAATTGATGGTTATAAACTTTACCATTTATCCCTATCCATACAGGGTCTATTAATCTTGTACAATAAGTAAGTAGTCCTGTAATTTCTTGGTTAGCATACTCTCCCGTAGCAGTATCTGTTGGTAATGAGCCTGGTGGTCTATAAGGTATGCCCGGTGTATGGATATGAAAAATAGTAGCCCCGAACCCTGACTTTGTATTGATAGGTCTTGCATACATAAGCACATTAGCCGAAGTCCCAATTCCCGAAAACACTACTGAATGCATAAAGCTCACTTGCTGCGTATTTAACTGCACCAGTCCAGCTGGATTAAAGTATCCCGCTGACGCATCATCTGCCAATCCTGTAACTGCACCTGCCATTCCCAATGCCCTTGCTGATGACCCCCAATAACTAAGAAATGCTCCGTAGGTTCCTCCATCTCCGATAGGTGCATATAAAGCACAAGGAAAATATAATAATAAAATTCCACTTAATCCAATATACTTTCTCATCATTACACCTCGCTTCTTATCTTACCATATTACACCTATCTTTTCCTTAAATACGCTCTCTTCTTCTGCCTGCATTATTTCCACACATAAGTGATAACATCCATTTGACACCTGTTCACCTTTACCATTAGTGGCATCCCAATTGATTATCCATGCCGCTGCAAGTGGGTCAGCTTTATATTGGTCCATTAACTCTTGCGAAAAATCACGAACAAGATAACCAAATGAGTCAAATATTTTTCCCCTTATGAAGCCTCCACCAAGTGGGACACGCTTTATTGTTATGACTGCTGGTAATCCCGGTGTACCACAGGGGTTTGGAATAACTACTATTTTGTCTTTGGGGTCAGGTGGTGGGCCTGTAACTCTAAATCGTTCACACTGCGTCTCAGTGCCCGCAAAACTACTACTTATTAATCCTGCATACCCTGTTGTTGCGTATCTAACCTGATATAATCCTTTGGCTACTGAATCTATAACCCCATTATGTGGTACTTCAGTGAAAAGTACTCCTATTGCAGGATTTACGCTATCAGGATTAAGAGTAGTCTGGCAAGGACTAAGCCATACTGACATATTTGTCGCCGGATATGGGACTGCATTATATACAACATCTGTTGCATACGCCCAGCAATCATAAAATCTATTTGCATCCCAATCTATCCGCACTCCCCGTTTCCCAAGTTTATTAAGAGTAATATCACCGGGGTAATGGGTCTCTCCGGGTAAAACTAATACAAGATAGTATAAAGGACCCGGGATAACAGAGTCAAGTGGACTTGAAGTATCGGGTAGAAATGTTCCTGATATATCTTCTGCTATAAACCTATATTCTGTAATCTCTGGTGATACCCCTCTTTGATGAGTAGTAGCACGCCAAGCTTTTACTACATTACCCGCACCACTCCATCCAGGAAAGTAGATATTAGGACCAAGAGTAAGCGTATCCCATGGCTGATTTGTATAGATATCTCCACTTAAAAAAGGTATTTTCTCGCTTCCCAATACCCCAATCCTAATTCTATTGGTACTAGAAATAGGACTATATGACGCATCTGTAGCAACTGCTACTAATACTACACTGTCACCAGCAGTTACACGATTAGGTCCATTTTGTACTACCCCTACCCCTGCTACCGGCCATTCACATGGTGTCAAAATACCTGTTCCCGGCGCTTTCATCAGTGCCAGCAATAATACCAATCGTTCACCCGCTTTTGGTTGTGGGTCTGCCCAAATTACCATAGGTAATAAGAAAACAATCGCTAAAAATAATCTCTTCATCTTCCCTCCTTCTTTTAATTAAAATTACTTTTGTTTTTAATAGCACCTTTTATGCTGTTGTCAAGCAAAAAAATGATAGTGTGCTAAAAAAAGTCTCTTTTGTCACCCTGAGCAAAGCGAAGGGTCTTATAGAATACTCATTTTATTAGATTCTTCACTTCGTTCAGAATGACAGATTGCACTGATTTATGACTCTTTTAGCAGGCACACAGGACTACTTTGACATCAATCTATTTTTTTGAATATCATAGATACAACAGTTATATCATTCCCGCCCATTGATACCATAAGTCCATATGGACGGTTAGGGTCAATACTTATTTGACACTCCCCTTTCCCTATTAACTGCTGTACTAAATCCGCAGATTGTCTAACCCCGGTTGCTCCTACTGGATGCCCATATCCTATAAGTCCGCCGGTAGTATTTGTTGGTATTTCTCCATCTCGCTTTGTCTTACCCATAGCTACAAATTCAGCTGCTTCGCCATATTTTGCAAATCCCATTGCCTCTACCATTAACAAGCCCGCAATTGAAAAGCAGTCATGCACTTCCAATACTCCAATATCTTTGGGCGTGAGACCTGCTCGCTCATAAGCTATACTTGCCGCTTTTTGCGAGGTGACCATTTTTGTCAAATCAGGTTGCGGGTTGGTAATATCATCTTCGCATTGCCCATAGCTTACCACTTCTGCGGTATCTTTTTTATTTACTCCCAATTTTTTAAGTCCCTCTTCTGATGCAAAAATAATTGCACTTGCCCCATCTGATACTTTTGAGCAATCATATACATTTATGTGTTCGCAAAATACTTTGGGATTTGGAGTTGTCATAGCTGTGGCATATAAATCTTCATTAGCATTATGATATTCCTGTGCCTTTGGATTTAGCCGTGCATTTTCAACTGCCTGTACATACCACCGAGCCATACCCTCTCTCATCTTTTGTTTGCCAAACTTTTCAAAACACACCCCCGCCCTATCAGAAAACTGGCCTGGAAAAAAATGTGCATGTCCTTCTTTTCTCTGTTTATACCATCCTGCACCTGCCAAATAATCCGCTCCATAAACTGCCTTAACACTATTTTGCACCTCTGCCCCTACCACAAGCACCGCATCTGCAAGGTCTGCGAGAATAGTCTTAATCCCAACCATCACACCTTCATCTATAGCTTCGGGATTAGCTACTTGCGCCAAAGTTCCTTTACCTGCTTCCAAGATATAGTCTTCAATTCCCGGTCTTTGTTTCTTGGGATTAAATTCTTTTCTCCCTGTTCCCATTGATATTGTATAATACCCTGCTGTTGCATACACGCGCTTTCTAAAGAAATTCATCTCCTCACCCCTCCTTAATTAAAAATACTGTAAATCTTAAATTAGTGTTGTCAACTACAAAAATCTCATTTTTTATTTGACAAGCAATAAATATGAGTTAAGATATTAAAAATGCGAGGCGTAAGACCTGAGAAACTAATAGATGCTTTATTATCCGCTTCTTTAATTTCCAAAGAAAGTGTAGAGAAAATCAACCGCTATATTAGACTAAATAAGGGTGATATTGAAGATGCTATTATCACCCAAAACATATTATCCGAAATAGAATACATGCAATTTTTGAGCGAATACTTAGGTATCCCAGCCATAGATATGTCTGAATTACAAGTACCAGATGCTATCCTTCAATTAGTACCTCAAGAATTTGCTGAAAAAACTTTATGCGTTCCCATAAAAAAGAAGGGCAAATTCTTACAAATTGCAATGGCTGACCCTACTGATATAGCATTGATAGACGATATGAAGTTTGTCTCGGGGTATGAAATAGAGCCCTACATAGCGAGTAAAAAGCAAATAGACCACTTCATCAACCGGCATTACAAAAAAGAAGCTATGCATGAGATAATGAAAGATGTCATTTTAGAAGATGTAGAGGTAGTTAAAGAACAGGATGTTAAAATAGACCTTAAAGAGTTAGCAGCCGCTATTGAAGATACACCAATAGTTAGGTATGTTGATTCGTTAATTACCAGTTCCATCCGAAAGGGTGCAAGTGATATTCATATTGAGCCATATGAAAAGCTACTCAGGGTGCGAACCCGTATAGATAGTATACTTTTTGAAGAACAAAGTCCACCTTTTAAGCTAAGGAATGCTATTGTATCAAGGGTTAAAGTTATGTCTAATATGGACCTTGCAGAGCATAGAGTACCCCAAGATGGCAGGATAAAGATGCGTCTTAAAGATAAAGATGTTGACCTTCGTGTCTCCACTCTTCCAACTCTTTATGGCGAAAAGGTAGTGATGCGGATTTTGGACAAAAGTGCTTTATGTGTTGACCTTGAGAAACTTGGGATTGAAAAAGAACCATTGGACCACCTTTCTCGTGCTATCCAGTCCTCATATGGATTTATTCTTGTGACAGGACCTACGGGAAGTGGTAAGACTACTACTCTTTATTCTGCCCTATCCCGAATCAATACACCTGATGTTAATATAATGACCGCTGAAGACCCCATAGAATACAACTTTGTAGGCATAAACCAAGTCCAGACACGCGAAAAGGTAGGGCTTACTTTTGCTAATGCATTGAAAAGTTTTTTGAGACAAGACCCGGATATCATAATGGTAGGTGAAATACGAGACCATGAGACGGCATCCATAGCCATACATGCAGCTTTAACAGGACACTTAGTCTTATCTACCTTGCATACTAATGATGCGCCGAGTTCTATTTCAAGGTTGATGGATATGGGAATTGAGCCATTCTTAATCAGCTCGTCTTTGACCTTGATAGTGGCACAACGGCTTATAAGAAGAATATGCCCTCGATGCAAAGAGCCAACTACCGTAGCACCAGAAGCAATTGAACGAGCAGGGCTAAATCCGGAAGAAATAGCAGATATCACTCCTTATCATGGAAGGGGATGCGATGATTGCCAAGGTGGATATAGAGGCAGAGAAGGGGTGTATGAAATAATGGTAGTGACACAAAAAATCAGAGACCTTACAGTAGAGAGGCGACCGGCGACTGAAATAATGAAAGCCGCCATCAGCGAAGGAATGATGACATTGAAACAATCTGCTCTTTTAAAGTTTAAAAAGGGAATTACTACATTAGAAGAAGTATTAAGAGTAACCGCAACGATATAATGAGAAAAATAATAGACATTAGACAAGAGAATATCGGGAATAGAGATGTCTCGGATGAGAAGCGATATATATCGGACGGGGATGGATATATTCATCAGCCTCCGGCTGAATTTGGGATTTGGAGTTTGTCCCGCTTTCTTCGGGATCCCGCTTGTCCCGCTCCAGCGGTGGCTGTGGTGGGAGGATTTAGGATTTTAAGATTATGGCTTCTATTTATGAATTACTTGAAGAAGTGATACGGCTGGATGCTACTGATTTACACCTAACTCCTGGTCTGCCGCCTGAATTTCGTGTCTCTCAACAGCTTGTACCTTACGAGGATTCAACTCTGCTTACTCCCGAGTCCTGTAAGGAGCTTGTTTATTGTGTTTTGACAGCTGAACAAAAGAAGCGATTAGAAACACACGAGGAAGTAGATTTTGCCTTCTCAGTAGATAAGTTATCCCGGTTCAGAGGTAATGCATTTTGGGAACGCGGCAATGTAGCTTGTGCTTTGCGGCGAATACCTTTTGAAATCCCAACTATGCGTGAACTCGGGCTTCCTCTAATTGCTGAATCACTTGTCCAGAAAACAAGGGGTCTTATTCTTGTAAGCGGGCCCACCGGTAGTGGCAAATCTACTACGCTTGCCGCTATGATAGACAAAATAAACACCGAGCGTGCCTGCCACATTATTACTATAGAAGACCCCATTGAATACATTCATACCCATAAGAAGGGCTTGATACAGCAAAGGGAATTGGGACAGGATACGCAATCTTTTGCTCTGGCATTAAAATATGCCCTACGCCAAGACCCGGATGCTATTCTTGTGGGCGAGATGCGTGATTTAGAGACAATAGGTGCCGCACTTACAGCGGCTGAAACAGGACATATAGTGCTTTCTACTCTTCATACTGATTCGGCAACCGAGTCAATTAACAGAATAATAGATGTTTTTCCTGCTTACCAGCAACACCAAGTAAGGTCGCAATTGGCACTTACACTTGAAGGTGTATTAGTTCAGCGGTTGCTTCCAAAAGCAAGTGGAAGGGGCTTATGTCTGGCGATGGAGATTATGATAGCCACCTCCGCTATAAGAGCGATTATTAGAGATAACAGGGTGCATGAGATTTATGGCACTATACAAGCGTCACAAAAATCAGGAATGCAAACTATGAATATGAGTTTATTGGCACAGGTAAAAAGAGGGGTCTTGTCTTGGAGGACGGCGATGATTGCCTCGCCTATCCCTGAGGAACTTCAACGAATGAAAGATAAGGAAACTAATGAATAATATCAAATATTAAAAATCAAATATCAAAATGACAAACGAAGTGAGCTACTGCTCAAATCAAAAATCAGAAATTAATAGAAACTTATGGAAACTAATAGAAACTTGTAGGGATACCAATAATTTTTACTTAATTTCTATAAATCTCTGTTCGCTTTTTGCATTTTAATATGTATTTTTGATTTTTGCATTTTGATTTTTAATATAATTATTTAGAATAACTAAACTATTAGAGGAGATAAATATGGATATAAAGCATAAATTTAAGCCCAGAATACCTGCAAAGGAAGTGATGGTTTTTACGCGACAATTCGCTGTGATGATAAAGGCAGGTGTTCCTATAGTCAGGGGGTTGGAAATACTTTCAGAGCAGGCACAGAATAAGGGATTCCATAAAATAATTCTCCAAGTTACAAAAGATGTAGAGACGGGCAGCAATTTAACAGATGCACTCGCACGGCATAAGGATATATTTGATAACCTTTACCTCTCTATGGTAAAGGCAGGTGAAGCAGGAGGTGTTTTAGATACTACGCTTACAAGAGTAGCAGAACACTTAGAAAAGACAGAACGGCTTAAAGGTAAAATAAAAAGTGCATTAGCTTATCCTGCTGTCATATTTATTGTTGCTATAGCGGCATGTTTTTTCATCCTTACTTTTATAATGCCCACATTTGCACAATTATTTGCAGGCTTCGGAGCAGAGTTACCTGCACTTACTCGCATAGTTATGGGGTTATCTTATTTCATAAGACATAATATGATATTGTTATTTGTTGGGACTATTGGGTTAATTTTTGCATTTAGAGCTTATGCCCATACCCCACAAGGAAGACATAAATTGGATGCTATTCAACTTAAATTACCTGTATTCGGTGACCTCCTTAAAAAGACAGCTATCGCCAGATTTTCAAGAACATTATCCACGCTTACTGCTTCCGGGGTGCCGATACTTACAGGACTTGAAATTACCGCTACTACTTCGGGGAATAAAATTATTGAAGAATCTGTACTTAAAGCAAAAGAAAGTATATCCGGTGGTAAAAGTATCTTTGAACCCCTTAGAGAGAGTAAAGTTTTTCCACTTTTAGTTACTGACCTCATTAGGGTAGGTGAAGAAAGCGGCTCTATGGGAGAAATGTTAGAAAAGATAGCTGATTTTTATGAAGACGAAGTAGATACAGCAATAACTACACTTACATCTCTTATAGAACCAATTACTATTGTCTTTTTGGGCGGAATGATAGGAGTATTGATTGGAGCTATGTACCTTCCAATGTTCCAATTAGCATCGGTCGTGAAGTGAGAAGTGAACTTACAAATCCTTTCAAATGGGTTAGCATATTCCGGGTTACGGCAATTACAGTTATACTTGGAATAGGAATATACTTTTTAAGTAAATATCCATCACCATTTTCAGTCATTCCCTTATGGATTATTGTTGGAATTACCTATATTACAACCTTCATATATTGGCTATGCATCAGGAGAGGAAAGTTTAGCAATCTCATATTAGGAATTAGTAGCATCATAGATGTTTTCATAATCAGTACCGTAGTTCATTATACAGGAGGTATAGAATCAGAGTTCGTCTTTCTCTATTATTTTCCAATAGTAGAGGCGAGTATGTTTTTTTACCTTAAAGGAGGCGCAAGTATTGCTACTCTTTGTCTATCCACTTATGCCACTGTTCTTGGATTAGAGTTTTACAAGATAATAGTATCTACTTCCGTTGTCTCAAATCCGGATATGTGGGGTTTGTACACAAAATTATATTTACAGGCTACTTTCTTTTATTTAATTGCAGTAACTTCAGGCTACCTTGCAGAAAGAGTAAAACAAAAAGTAGAAGCACTTGAACAAGTTAAACTTGATACCTCTACTATTTTACAAAGCATAAAGTCAGGACTACTTGTTATTGATTATAATGGCGTAGTCTTATATAAAAATAATCTCGCAGAAAAGATTTTAGGCACTACAATAAGTGAAAACTTAAAAGATTTAATCCCTAATCTATATGATGAAGGATTTAAAGAAATCACAGTGTATTCAAAAATTATAGGCATACACACTTTTAAGTTGCGAGATACAAAGGAAGAGGATAGAGGCGTAGTATTGGTCTTAGATGACCTCACAGAATCCATAATTACAGAAAGATTAGCCACTATAGGTAAATTTTCAGGCGACTTGGCTCACGAAGTTAGAAATCCATTAGCTACTATACAAGGCTCTTGTGAGCTTATTCGCGAAGGGGTAGATAAATTAGAGAGCAAAAAGCTATTGGATAATATTCTATCCCATACCCGGCGGCTAAATAATATTGTAACTAACTTTCTGTCTTATGCTAAACCTATACCATTAAAACAGGAGAATATAGAAATTGGTAAGCTACTAAACGAGACAATTAAACTGGCACCCAATAAACTACCTATAGAAATTATACAGCCCAAACCTTTATGGGTTAAATTAGACCAAGAACAAATTAAGACTGCTTTCTTAAATCTTATCCTAAATGCCTTTGAATCTATGGATAGTAATGGAAAGTTGCAAATCAAGGTCACGCCACCACTACAAAAGTATTATGTTTTTGAAGAGAATAGGAATACAGGAGAAGACGAAATGGTTATTTGTTTTAAGGATATAGGGAAGGGGATTTTGGATGCAGAGATAACGCAAATATTTACACCATTTTATACGACAAAAAAGGGTGGAGCAGGACTGGGATTGTCTATAGTGTCAAAGATTATAGAAACCCATAAAGGAAGGATAGAGGTAAAAAGTAAAGTAGGCGAGGGAACAATTTTTGTTATTCATTTCCCGTATAAATTCTAATATGCCACAAAGACACGAAGAAAATTCAAGTGCCAAAGCTCAAAGTTTCCCGCTTTCTTCGGGATCCCGCTTCGGCGGGACAAATCAAATCCAAACCCCAAATGTTAAAAGAAAGAAAAGATTTTTTGATATTTGAACTTTGACTTTTATTTGGACTTTGGATTTTGACATTTGGATTTCTGTGTCTTTGATTACAGAATACTATGATACGAGTATTAGTCATAGATGACGAAAAGGGAGTAGGTGACTTCTTGTCCATTATGCTGCGCAAAGAAGGATATGAAGCCCAGTTTATACAGAATCCGACACAAGCATTAAAAGTAATAGAAGAATGGGGACCTCAAATTATACTACTTGATATACGAATGCCGGAACTTGATGGTCTCTCACTCCTGCCACAGATAAAAGAGTTAATCCCATCCTCTGTGGTCATATTGATGACTGCCTACGCATCTGTTGAATCTGCTATTGAGGCGATAAGAAGAGGGGCATTTGATTACATTACAAAACCTTTTGAATTGGAAGAGATGAAGCTTGTACTCAAAAGGGCAACTGAAATATGTAAATTAAGGGAAGAAAATATTAAACTTACTCAAACTATTAGGGGGCTTAAAATCAGTGACCAACTTATTTGGACAAGTAAAGCATTTCAGGACTTAATGGAACTTGTGCAAAAGGTGGCTATCACCAATTCTATCGTCCTTATACAAGGAGAGTCGGGTACAGGAAAAGAACTTATTGCACACGAATTACATAAATTGTCCACAAGAAGCGACAAGCCTTTTATACCCATAAATTGTGGTGCCTTACCTGAGACACTACTTGAATCTGAATTATTTGGATATGTAAAAGGAGCGTTTACCGGAGCAATTAAAGATAAGGAAGGATTATTTAAATCTGCCCACAAAGGGACACTTTTTTTGGACGAAATATCTACCGCGTCACAAAAAATACAAGTCGGATTGCTGAGAGCAGTGGAACAAAAAGAAATTATGCCCATCGGTGCTAATTCACCTATACCAGTAGATGTCAGACTTATCGTAGCTACTAACCAAGATTTGGAAAAATTGATCCTTGAAGGAAAATTTAGAGAAGACTTGTATTATCGCATAAATGTGATACTTATACAGATTCCACCTCTAAGAGAAAGGAAAGAAGATATACCTACGCTTACACATTATTTTCTAAATAAATACTGCACTAAACACAAGGTTACTATAAAAAGATTTTCTGCTACAGCTATGGACCTGCTCTTATCTTATAGTTGGCCCGGGAATGTGAGGGAACTTGAAAATGTTATAGAAAGAGAAGTGATTATGGAAGAAAATACAATAATTGAAATAGATGCATTGCCGGATAAGATAAAAGAATCCGTTCCCCATCAGACTATCAGACTATCAGCCCATCAGACTATCAGACTATCGGCTCGTCAACACCAAATACTCCAATATCTTAATTCCCATACCACGATAACATCCAAGATATGTGCCTCTATGTTTGAAATATCACACAGNNATTGCTCTCCCGCCAAGGAACAGCTAAAAAAAATACTTACTATACGCTTAATCAAGAAGAAAAGTTAAGAATTAAGTTGTAAGTCATAAGAATTAAGCTTTGAGCCAGAGGATTATCAGCCTCCGGCTGAAATCCTTACTACTTATAACTTATAGCTATATTGATGGTTTATAGCAGATGCGAGGGCTCTTTATTGATGCCCAGTTTCTTGAGTATTTCGGGGGTTGGGATACCGTTTTCATCCCAACTATGTAATTCATAGTACTCGTCAATCATTTTTTTAAACTTCTTTCTATCCAATTTTTTACCTCGCACAATATCTAATCCAGATGGAGTAGGCTCGTCAAAATATCTATCTACTAACCAATCATCCTTTCTTGTCAATCCTTCTCTTATATTAAATAATCGCTCCATTGTATACGCTCTATCCGCTATCTCCCAAATTTCAATAGGCGTTTTCTTGATACCTGTGTTGTATTCAAGCAATTTAGAAAACTCTTCAAACCCTAACATATTGACGCCTAAAAATATAGTATGAAACTTACAGATACCCAAACAATCAATCGCTTCATATAACATTTCCTGCCACTGCACCATTCGGGGTTTGCCTTCATAATCCGTATAATCGCTTGTCAATATCCCATTATATGGGGTGGGATGACCATATATTTCTCTTAATACTTCTTCTGGCAAGTGATACAAATCAATCGCTGGACGGCTCCTTAAATGGTCTGACCCTCTGCTTCCTGTCGCGATTCCTAATGCCAGAGCGGGAGTCATCCGTTCATCTGAGTGAAGGTTACTCATCCCTTTAACCTGAATACAGTATTTAGCCGCATCCTTGCCTATTTTCTTACTTGCACGCAAAGGCCCCTCAGCAAGTATATTACCCAGTCCTTCTCTTTTACCTATTCTATGTACCATTTCAAGCACGGCATCATCGTTGCCAAAATTAAGTTTTAGCCCATCAGTATCCTTATCAGTCAAAATCCCTCTCTCATAAAGCTCCATCGCCCAAGCTATCAGACTGCCCGTCTCCAATGTATCTAACCCATAATAGTTGACCAGATAATTACCCGATAGAATAGTATTAAAATTACGACACCCGGGCTCTGCTCCAAATGCACCCTGAGATGTATATTCGGGTCCCTCAGCGAAAGTTCCCGCATACTGACCTTCCCTAATAATATATCTATGCCGACAATGTATCTGACAGCCAAAGCAACCCGATGTCCCGATAGAAGACTTATCTATGTTTTCGCATTCTATACTTTCGCTATTAGGTAGCTGGGTATCAGTAAAATTCTTAACCCTAATCAATCCCGTAGAATTTGTCACTCCATAAATGAACATCGTACCCCAGCGTTGCATTATTTTAGCAAATTTAGTCTCTAATAGCTTATTTATCACCTTTTCATTATATTCCATAGCTTGCTCGGGCTCTTTTATCTTTATATCCATCGTCCCCCTAACGGCCACGGCTTTTAAGTTCTTTGACCCCATTATAGCACCCATACCGCTTCTGCCACCCGCATTCTTATGCCCTGTCATCACATTGGCGAACCGGACTAACTTTTCACCCGCCTGCCCGATAGTCAAGACCTGCACTTCCTCGTCCTTCAGCTCTTGTTTAACAACTTCCTGCGTCTCCCACACTCCTTCACCCCACAAATGCGCAGCCTCTCTTATTTCTATCTCGTCATTATGTATCCATAAATAGACGGGCTGGCTCGCCCTTCCCTTGATAACTAAATGGTCAAATCCCGCAAACCTCAGTTCAGGTGCAAAGAAGCCTCCCATATTGGCTGAACCGACAAAGCCAGTCAATGGCGATTTGCCCCCTATATGAGTTCGGGCAGAGGCAGAAGCAAGCGTCCCTACTAATATACCGGCACTGATTAAAAGTACATTCTCAGGTCCAAGTGGGTCAATACCTGGCTCCGTATGATTATACAAAAGATACATATCCAGACCTCGCCCTCCCAAATATAAATCCCGCACCTTCAAAGGAATGAGCTCTTTTCTAATCTCCCCAGTTGTTAAGTCTATGTAGGCAATTTTACGATTTAGTGCCATTTCCTATTACCTCTCTTCTTACGGGTTGACTATGCAATTGGCGACTTCACTAAATGGACCGACTCGCCCCTTCCTATCATACCACTGCGCCTTATATTCGACTGCCAACGCCGTCCCATCCCCTATACTATGCACATACGGGCTTTTAGTATCATCAGCCAGCCACTGCCAGCTACCCGTCCCTATTCTGAACCATATCTTAATCCCTGCTATATCTTTGGGCTTTGTATCAAATTGGATAGTTATTTGATTCCTTTGCGAAAAATCCGTTACTATATTTGGCGGAGTCAGCCCTAATACATACTCAGGCGGAACAGGAGTTGGCTCTTTATCTTTTACTTTAATGCCCAGCATCTCCTTATCTGCATTAGAGACCTTGGGATTGAACATAATCCAGGCATTGATGAACTTACGCAACTCAAATTCATACGCCTTACGGGCATCTATCTTAGCACGAACATCTGCTCTGGTACGCATATCCTTATCTTTCGCTTTATCCCACGCATTCACCCAAGTCACCCTAAACGCAGACAAAAGACTATAATCACCAGCTGGAATACCATATGTAGCAAGCTTCGGGAATACCTTAGTCATAAAACTACTCTGAAAGGCATCAAACTCTGCATCCCTTGCGGGTATGTAGTCTGGCATCTGAACCTCCTTTCCCAAGTTAATTGGGATATTTTAGACCCATTGGAGTATCCAATATACTCCATAGAGTATCACATCCGCTCCCAAGGTTGGAACATCCGCTCCCAAGGTTAGAACATCCGCTCCCAAGGTTGGAACATCCGCTCCCAAGGTTGGAACATCCGCTCCCAAGGTTGGAACATCCGCTCCCAAGGTTGGAACATCCGCTCCCAAGGTTGGAACATCCGCTCCCAAGGTTGGAACATCCATTCTTAAGGTTGGAGCATTAATCTATCGGGACTATGAAGTCCCTCCCACAATTTTAAGGCCCTAAACATCTTTTTTAACCTTACCCCACACTGGACCCCTAATTTTAGGCATATTAGGATAGGGCCAAGAAATCCGCCATTCCATTTTGCACTTCGGACAAGTAAATTTCTCTGCCTTACTATTGGGATGGAAGCGTGCAAAACAATTCAAACACCTAACTTCACCTATTCTTGAACCTGATTTCATAGATTTTCAATCTCTATCTAACATCATACGCTGTAGTTTCTTTCTCTTTTATTACTGCTTGTGCGGCTGCCAATCTGGCTACCGGCACCCTGAAAGGCGAGCAACTTACATAATTCATTCCTGCTTTGTGACAAAATTCTATTGAATGGGGTTCACCGCCATGTTCACCGCATATTCCGACTTCCAAGTTCTGATTCGTCACTCTCCCCCACTCTATTCCCATGCGGATAAGCGTCCCTACTCCTTCTTCATCTATACGCTGAAATGGGTCCCATTTTAGAATTCCCTTCTTCACATAATCAGGTAATATCTTGCCTATATCATCACGAGAAAAGCCAAAAGTAGTCTGGGTTAGGTCATTTGTTCCGAATGAAAAAAATTCTGCTGTCCTGGCTATTGTCGTTGCCGTTAGAACAGCTCGCGGTATTTCTATCATCGTGCCAATATAATACTTTATACTTACTCCATATCGGGCAATTGTTTCTTTGGCTACCCTATCTACTATCTTTCGTTGGTGCTCAAATTCCTTTGCCTCCGAGACAAGTGGAATCATTACTTCCGGTATAACTTCTACGCCTTCTTGTTTAAGCTCACACGCCGCTTGAAATATTGCCTGAGCTTGCATTTCTGTTATTTCTGGATAAGATATACCCAGCCGACACCCACGCCAGCCAAGCAGTGGATTTAATTCAGTAAGCGATTTAATTCTTTCGTGTATTTTATTGACATCTACTTTCATTTCTTCTGCCACTTCGCCTATTCTTTGCTCGCCGTGAGGCAAAAACTCATGCAACGGCGGGTCAAGAGTACGGATTATTACAGGTAAGTTATGCATTTCTCTAAATATACCCTTAAAATCATCCTTCTGCATTTGTAGAAGTTTAGCCAATGCCTTCCTGCGTTCCTCTTCGTTGTCTGCCAAAATCATCTCTCTCATAGCTTGGATACGAGAGTCACCAAAAAACATATGCTCTGTCCTACATAATCCTATACCCTCAGCTCCAAATTCACGCGCTATCCGTGCCTGCTCAGGCGTATCAGCATTCGCCCTTATGCCAAGTTTCCGTATCTCATCCGCAAAGCCCAATAAGGTTTCAAACTCTTTACTATGAGAAGCACGGACTTTGGGCACATCGCCTAAAATTACCCTTCCCGTGCCGCCACCTATGGTAATCACATCTCCTTGCTTAACTATTAAATCCTTGACCTTAAATTCCTTATTCTCATAATCTATGATTATTGCTTCACATCCCACAATACAGGGCTTACCCATCCCTCGCGCTACAACCGCCGCATGCGAAGTCATACCACCATGTTGAGTAAGTATGCCTTCACAAACTACCATCCCGGCTATGTCCTCAGGAGAAGTCTCGGTCCTCACGAGAATAGTTTTCTTACCCTGCTCCTTTAACGCTACTGCCTCTTCCGGTGTGAAAACTACCTCCCCGGATACAGCACCAGGACTTGCCGGCAACCCAATAGCTATTACATCATAATGAGCACGAGGGTCAAGCATAGGATGGAGTAGCGTTTCTATATCGTCTGTCGCAACCCTTTGAATTGCCTCTTCTTTAGTAATCAGCCCCTCTTCTACCATATCTACTGCTATTTTCACAGTCGTAATGGAGGTGCGTTGACCACGCCTCGTCTGTAGCATCCACAACTTGCCCTGTTCTATTGTGAATTCTATATCTTGCAGGTCACGAAAATGGTGTTCCAACTTCTGCCGTATATCAAGGAGATGAGAATAATTAGCAGGCATCTCTTTTTCAAGGGATGGTAATTTTGAATCCCCTCTCTGGTGGTCATTTAAGGGATAAGGAGTACGGATACCGGCGACTACATCCTCACCCTGTGCGTCAGGTAGCCATTCTCCATAGAACACATTTTCACCCGTAGCTGGATTGCGAGTAAAAGCAACCCCCGTCGCTGATTTGCCACCCATATTCCCATAAACCATTGCCTGAACATTAACCGCTGTCCCCCAATCATCAGGGATGTCATAAAATCGCCTATATTCAATTGCACGCTTACTATTCCAAGAGTTAAATACCGCAGAAATAGCGCCCATAAGTTGCTCATCAGGGTCAGATGGAAAATCCTTATATGTAAAATCGGACACTACCTTTTTATATTGCTCAATTAAGGAAAGCCAATCCTCAGGGGTAAGCTCGGTATCTTGCGAAACTCCTCGCTCGGCTTTCTTGTTTGCAAGAAGAGACTCAAATTGATTGTCAGAAATACCAAGCACTACTCCACCATACATCTGAATTAGTCTACGCTCACAATCGTATGCAAAACCAGGATTTTGACCATGTTTTATTAGACCAAGCACAGTGTCAGCATTTAACCCTATATTAAGCACAGTATCCATCATACCGGGCATTGAAACCCTTGCCCCAGAACGAACAGATAAGAGAAGCGGAGAGTCAGGATTACCAAACTTCCTACCCATTACACACTCTATTTTGGCAAGAGCTTCCGCTATCTGCTGTTTGAGGTCAGCAGGATATGTCTCATTGTGAGAATAATAGTATTTACATACCTCCGTAGTGATTGTGAACCCCGGAGGAACAGGGAGACCGAGATTAGTCATCTCGTGTAGATTTGCACCCTTACCGCCGAGCAAGTTTTTAAGCTCCGCACTTCCCTCAGCACTATTATTGCCAAAAAAATATACCCACTTCATCTTCCTACTTCTTCTTATTAATAGTTTAGTTTTTCTAAAAACCTCTCTATTATAAAAATCCTAAATTCCAAGCACTAAATTCTAAACAATACCTAAATCCCAATTTCCAAACTTCACTATGGTAAA